>JALYHG010000223.1 GCA_030776725.1 Actinomycetota bacterium | reverse complement strand
CCTCGCGGCCGCCACCCTTGCCGGCCGAAGCGGCGCGTCGCCGCCGGGCGTCGAGGTCGTCGACGTCGAGCCCGAGCACTTCCTGGGCGCGGGCGGCGGACTCGTACAGCAGCCGCCACAGCGTCATGTCGCGAAGTGCGACGTCGTCGCGCGCCCACAGCTCGGCCAGGTCCCGGCGGGCGATGGCGCGGGTCTCGTCGCCGGGGACGCACGCCGCTCAAGACAGGCGGCCTCGGTGGTGGTCCAGCCGTTGCGCCGGCACCAGGCGAGGAACGATCGGACCGTTGCGACCTTGCGGTTCCACGTCGCGGGGGCGTTGTCGACAGCGATCGCGGCCAGGACTGCGACCAGCTCCTGGTCGTCGACGTCCGCGACGGCCCGCTGCTCTCCCAGCGTGACGGCCACGGCAGCCAGCGTGCCGCCGTAGATCCGCCGGCTGCCGGACGACAGGCGCCTGGCGTCAGGAACGCCGCCGTGGCCTCTGCCAGCGACGGCGTGCGGCGCAGCGGTGCCACCTCGCCACTGGCGTGCCCTTGTCGCAGAAAACGTCGCGCAGGCTAGGGCGCACCGCCCGATTCCCACGCATTTGCGGTCGTACGGGCTCCCGGTGGCGGCTTGCCGCAGAAAACAGCCTCTTTTCTGCGGCTGGCTCAAAGAGGTCTGACATGGCCGATCACACGACCGCACCGGGAACGGCTAGGCGACGACCCGACATCAGTAAGCGCCACCCTGCCGGCCACCTGAAAGGGGTCCGATTCGCCGGCCGCACCTGGACTATCCGCACGAACCGCACGCAGAGGCCAAGCTCAAACCCGTCCGCGGCCAGTGACGACAACGTCCGGCCGCACGCTGCGGCCGGCTAAATGCAACTCGACAAGATGGGGCCAGCGGCCGTCAAAGGAGCGTGACGAAAGCGCTTTGCCCAGCGAAGCTAATCCCTCTCGTCTCGATCACCGCCTCCGTAGCCCTGATTCGCTGCCCTCTGCTTAGCCGCCGCGTAACTGACGTAGACACCAACGAGCATCCCTAGCGGCCACTTCAGGTCTCCTGGAGCTATCAACGAGGCGGCGATGACCCCTACAACCGCCGCTAGTGGAAAGACGATTTTCCGGTGACGCAATGCGAATTTCTGCACCCTGGCGAGGAATCCTTCCGATCGATCGCCAGCCGCCCGCCCGTCGGCTTCATGTTTTGGCATCGGATGTTCTCATGTCGACGCCCCTTTCCAACTAACAGGCTTCCAAATTAAGTCTATGCCCGCCATACGGGACAGCCATTCAGGCGAAACGAATAAAGGCCAGGACGGCCGCAATGATCAGAACAATCGCGGCGATTGCCCATCTCCCCTTTAGCCAGCTGTTCATTTCGTCGTCCCTTCTAAGCAGCCTTGCGAGCAGTAGGATCAATGGAACGAGGACGAGCGCCGCGACGCCACGAGCGGTAGCTCCGAGGACAATCATCGCAATCCCGGCAGCGGCGGCTACACCAGCGGATCTCCGGACAGCGCGGACTCGAGAGTTGGCCTTATCAGATCCCATAGAGCGCATACCTGGCAACGGAATTGACGTCATACGCGAATGAAGCTGCGCGTCCTGCCTCGGCCAATTCAGGGCTGATAGTTGCCGACAGCCTCGAAGGCGACTTCGGTCGCGCATCCTGTGGCGGCCCCGGCGAGTGCCCCGGCCCCGGTTATGACGGCTGCGAGGGCGCCAGTCGTTGCCCCGGCTGCACATGCGGTGCCGTACTCAGACCATAAGTGAGTACCCGTTGAACCGCCCCGGGTCTGATGGAGACTCCTATCCGTGAGAGGATGGAGTCATGTCACGATCACCAGGGAAGTATCCGAAGCAGGTCCGTGAGCGGGCTGTGCAGATGGTCTTCGATCACGAGGACCAGTACGACTCGCAGTGGGCGGCGATCGTTTCGATCGCTGAGAAGTTCGGGATGACGTCCGAGACGTTGCGGCGGTGGGTGCGTCAAGCGGAGACCGACGCGGGTCGCCGTGAGGGGCTGACCACCGACGACAAGCAGCGTCTGGCCGAGCTCGAGCGGGAGAACCGTGAGCTGCGCCGCGCCAATGAGATCTTGAAGGCGGCAGCGGCTTTCTTCGGGGCGGAGCTCGACCGCCCACAGCGGAGATGATCGCGTTCATCGACGAGCACAAGACCAGGTTCGGGGTCGAGCCGATCTGCGAGCAGCTGCCGATCGCCCCCTCGACGTACTACGCCGCCAGGTCACGTGGCCCGTCGGCCCGGGCGCTGCGTGACGAGCAGCTCAAGGTCCAGGTCCGCCGGGTCTACCAGGCCAACCTCTCGGTGTACGGAGCCCGCAAGGTGTGGCGCCAGCTCAACCGGGAAGGCATCCCGGTCGCCCGGTGCACGGTGGAACGTCTCATGCGCGATGAGGGTCTGGCGGGGGCGGTGCGTGGCAAGAAGCGGCGTACCACCATCCCCGACGAGAGCGCGGCGAGGCCAGCGGATCTGGTCGACCGGGACTTCACCGCCGTCCGACCCAACCAGCTGTGGGTCGCCGATCTGACCTACGTGGCGACCTGGTCGGGGTTCGTCTACGTGGCGTTCATCGTGGACGCCTACTCCCGGTTCATCGTGGGCTGGCAGACCGCCACGACCCTGCGCACCGACCTGGCGTTGGACGCGCTGGA
>JALYHG010000222.1 GCA_030776725.1 Actinomycetota bacterium | reverse complement strand
ACCCGGAGACGAACAGCACCTCGAACCCGGCCTCGTCAGCCAGCCGGGCCGTCAGCGCGTCGTACACGCCGGGCATGTTGACCGTCGCCCCGCCCGTGAGCAGCTCGCGGATCGTCGCCGCGCCGGTGCCTGCCATCATCGTCTCGACCTCCGGTCGCCGAGGGGTTTCCCCCGACGCCCCCTCGACGATACGCGCGTCGGTCAACGATGCGCGCGTCGGTCGACGATGCGTGAGGGCGCCCGGACCGGCTCGGCCCGGGCGCCCCGCCCAAGGTTCACTCGACGGTGAACGCCTGGTACATGTCGTAGGCGAACGCGTGTGGCGGGCCGCCCTCGCGGTCCTGGATGAAGCACGCGAACGCGTAGGTCCGACCCGAGGTCACCTCCACCTCGAACGTGCCGCCGAGGCCCGGCGAGAACACCGATGAGGCGCCGAGGAACTCGGGCTCCTCCACCCCCTCCGGTGGTGGGCCCTCACCGGCTTGTCCGAACGCTTCGAACGTCTGTGCGACGGTCTCCTCGTCGACGCCCTCGGCGAACTCCAACAGAACCGCGTGGTGGTTCTCCTCACCGTCGTTGCGGAACACCAGCGTGTGTGAACCGGCCGTGAGCTCCGGCACCTCGAAGGCGTAGTCGGTGCCGACGACGGTGCCGTCGGCGTCCGGCAGGTCGGCGACATCCCCGTCGCTGACCTCCACCGACGTGGCCATCCCCAGCCGGTAGTGCGGCTCGGGCTCTTCACCTTCGGCCGGCTGTCCGGGGCTCGGTCCCGCGGCCGGGGCCTCCTCGGTCGGGGTCGCCGGCGGTGAGGTCTCCTGACCTGTCTCGGCCGGCGCCTCGGTCAGTAGGCCCTCGTCGCCGGGCGGTGTGTCCGACGGTTCCTCGTCCGTCAACGGGCACAGGACGACGTACTCGCCCTCGGGGAGCGAGAACGTCGAGGTCACCGACTCGCCGGGGGGCACCACGCCGATCCCCGACAACGCCGTGATGGAGTCGGGGATGGGGCCACCCTCCACGGCCTGGTCGAAGGCATCGAGGAGCTGGTCCTCGGAGGTGCCCGGCTCGACGCGGACGAAGACAGCCTCGTGGGGCTGCTCCCCGTCGTTCTGCAACGTGGCGGTCACGACACCTCCGCGGAGCGTGGTCGGCAGGTCGAACGCGTAGTCGGTGGCGGTGATCGTGAACTCGCGTTCACCCTCGGCGGGGGTCGCGGGGGTCCCGCCCGGCGATGGGGCTTCGTCCCCGGGACACGCGGTCAGCCCGAGCGCCAGCGTGGCAGCGAGGATCAGTGGTCGTCTGGCGTTCATGCGCGCCCTTCTCCTGAACGTCCCGTCGAGCGGACCGAGGGCGAGGCGGCCCACGGCGATCGGGCACTGTAGTCACGTCGAGTACGACAACGGTAGTGGGCTAGGGTCGTCGACCTGTCCCGACGGCCGTACCCGTGCGGCCGTCGGGTCGGGGAGTGTGACGCGACCGGGAGGGGCGAGATGGCGTGGCGCCGCCTGATGATGGTGACGCTGATCACGTTCGCGTCGCTCGCTCCCGCGGTTGTGGCGGTCGCCGCGCCCGGTCAGGACCTCAAGCGCGCCGAGCATGACCTCCAGGCCGTCGTCGAGCGGCTGCAACGGGCGCGGGAGGGGTACACGGCGGTCCAGGACCGGCTGACCGACCTGCGTGCCCGCCTCGGCGCGGTCGAACGGCAGCTCGCCGAGGCCCGAGCGTCCGAGCGTGACGCACGCACCGCTCAGCAACACGTCGAGGAACGAGCGCAGGTCAGCGCCGAGCTGTTGCGTCAGCGACGTACGGAGCTGTCACAACGGGCGACCGAGATCTACAAGGCGCGGGGGTCCGAAGATCCCATGGTCTTGGTCGCCTCGGCGTTGGGGACAGCGCGCGACGCCCACGACCTCGCGCTCGCCGCCGTGGTCGGACGGCGCCTCCTGGCGGAGCACCATCAGCTGCTGCAGATGGCTCACGACCAGCAGCGCAGCGCTGAGATCGCCGTCCAGGAGGCGGCAGCGGCCACCCGCGCGGCCGAGGAGCGGCGCGCGGCGGTCGAGGCGATCTCCGACCAGCAGCGTCAGGTCGTGGCCGAGGCTGACGCCGAGCGCGCCACGTTACGCGCGATCGTCGATGAGCTGGTCGCCGACCGAGCAGCACGTGAGCAGCTGGTCGTGGAGCTCAAGCGTCGCCTGAGGTCCGTCGAGGCGGTGCTGCGGACCCCGCAGATGCTCCCGTTCGACCAGCCCGCCCCGAGGTGGAGCGCCCGACTGCCGGCCGCAGGGACGCGCTGGGCGGGGGCCATCGACGCCGCTGCGGCCCGTACCGGCATCGACGGGCGCTTCTTCGCGGCGCTGGTGTGGACCGAGTCGTCGTTCCGGCCGGACGTGGTGTCGCCGGCCGGGGCGGTGGGGCTGGCGCAGCTGATGCCGGCGACCGCGAAGGCCCTGGGTGTGGATCCGTGGGTTCCGCGCGACAACCTGTCGGGCGGTGCCCGTTACCTGCACGCGCAGCTGACCCGGTTCTGGAACCTGGAGCTCGGCCTCGCCGCGTACAACGCCGGACCGACCCGGGTGGCCGAAGCCGGTGGGATCCCCGAGGTCGTCGCGACGCAGCTGTACGTCCTGGCCGTCCTGGACCGCTGGCAGCACCTCCGGGGCTGATCACCTGTCGCGGCGTTGACGGGCGCGGTCGCGGGCCGCCAGCAACCCTGCCGTGGACTCGCGGCGCTCGGCCACCGCGGGGCGGCGACGCAGCCGGCCGGCGACCCACCGACGGGCGCGGCGCCAGTCGTCACGCTCGAGCCGCAGACGCCGCAGCCCCACGTCCACCGGGAGCGCGAACAGCGCCGCCAACGCCAGCCACGGCCACACCTGTCGCGTGTCGCTCCCGGCCGGGAGCCCTCGCGGGTCGAACGCCACGGTCGGGTCGGGGTCGAGGCGTCCACCCCCGGCCGCGGCGACGCGCTCCAGCAGCGTCGGGTCGGTGGCGGCGGTGGCGTACTCGGGCGAGTACGACCGGGTCGCGGCCACCGCGTCGTGGTACAGCGGATCGCCGGCGGCCGACAGCCGCACACCGACGGCGTAGACGCCTTCGGATCCGCCGGGCAGGACGGCTTCGAAGCTGTCGAGTGCGGTCCGTTCCAGCGTCACCTCGGTGCGTTCCCCGTCGGGGTCGGTGACGGTCGCGATCGCCGTGGCGTCGGCGGGGATGGTCGCGGCCGCTTCCAACCGGATCCGCAGACCGTCGGACGTGGCCCGGGCCGACAGGGCGTACCGCGGGTCGGGATCGGCGGGGAACGTCGACTTCACCACATCGGACCAGAAGCGGGTGAACCGCTCCCAGGTCACCCACTCCGCCGACCAGCGGGGCGACGCGTCTGAGGTCCAGGCCACGGCGGTGCCCAGCCCCGCACGCCAGCTGGCGAGGAGCGGGTCACGCTCGTCGCCGATCGCCAGCAGCTGTCGAGCGGTGGGTTTCACCGTGGTGGCCAGGTACCCCAGCAGCGGCGGGGAGCTGTCGAGCCCGTCGGTGGCGGGTCCCACCCCGGTGACCACCGGCAGGAAGCGCCCCTCGTTGATCACGGGCCGGGCTACGAACTGCACCTCGTTGACGATGATGTCGGGGATGGACATCAGATCCCGGCCGGGGTAGTAGCGCCCACCGCCGGCCGCGGCCATCTCGCGGAGGACCTCACCGCTACCTTCCCCGGTCCCCACGACCGACAGGGTGATCCCCGCTGCGGCGGCCTCCTTGGCCACCTCGATCAGTGCCTGGTGCTCGGTGAAGCCGTCGGAGAACAACACGATGTGGCGCAGCCGCGCGTCGACGTCCTTCAGACCGGCGATGGCCTCGCGGATCGCCTGCGGGATGGCGGTGCCGCCTTCGGGGTGCAGGCGGGCCAGTCCCTGGTCTACCACCGACTCCGGCGGGAGCTTCTGCAGGGGGATCACCCACTCGCTGCGGGTGTTGAACGCCAGCACGCCGACCGTGTCGTCGGCTTCCAGTGCGGCGACCGCCCGGGCGACCGCCTCCTTGGAGATGTCGGTCTTGTTCACCCCGCCGACCTCCGCCCCGCCGAGCCCGCCCCGCCCACCGAACCCACCGTCCTGACAGTGGCAGGCGGCCATCGACCCCGACACGTCCACGACCAGCGCTTCGGCGACCGACGGGCGGCGCTCGGGGTCGCGGACGCGGGCGAACACCGGGAGCAGATCCTCCAGCGGTGTGCCGTCGTAGTCGCCCATCCCGAACGACGAGTCACCACCGACCGCCACCAACCCTCGACC
>JALYHG010000221.1 GCA_030776725.1 Actinomycetota bacterium | reverse complement strand
CCCTGGCGCTGCACGACCGCCTGTTCCGGCCGGTCCTCCCCGTCGACGTGCTCGCCCCCTGGACGTCGGCCTGACGTCAGCGCATCAGACGTCCGGCGGAGCAGGCGGGACGCCGTTCGCACCGAGGAGGCCAGCGAGGTCGACCACACCCACGGTTGGCACGGTGGGCGCCGGCGCAGGCAGCAACGCGGGATGGATCTTGCCTTCCACCAGGTCGGTGAGCTCGAGCAACCCCTGCAGCGCTTCGGCGTAGGCGCCGGGGGCAGCCAGTTGCAGGATGGTCGCTGCCCCTTCGTCGGCTAGCAGGTCCTGTGCCTCCTCGTCGTCGTCGCCAGGATCGAGGATCACCAGGACCCGGTTGCCCTCGAAACCGACGATCGGCAGTTGCCACAACGGGTGGTCGCCACCGAACGCCGCGAGCTCGGGAGCGTCGTCGCGGAGCGCGGGCACCCGCAACGCCGCCTCCGCCAGCACTCCGAGGTAGTAGGTCACGTTGCGGTTCACGTGACGGAACAGTGGATCTGTGGTGGTGTCGGTGGTGAGCGTCGGCGGCTTCAGGTCGAACGACGCCGCGGTGGTGCGAGCGTCGTTGGTCACCCGCAGCGTGTCGGACAGGGTCTCGATCTGGTGGGGGGCGGTGGTCGGGGCGGACTCGAACCAGACCCGCACCCGCGTGACGCGGACCTCCCCCGACGCCAGGAACTGTCGGTAGGCCTCCCCGACCACGTCACCGACCCAGCCGGGCAGGTTCACCGGCGACGGAGGACGGGCGACCAGGCGCAGGTCGAGGTCACCGAGCGCGTCGGGAAGGACCCCTCCGACACGGAGCGAGCACCGCGCGGTCGCCCCGTCCGCGGCCAGGCGGACCCGGACCGGGGAGGACCCGCCGATCGAGACCTCGAGGTCGGCGCCGAACACGCTGGCGGCGTAGTCGATCGCGAGGTGAACCACGCTGATGGCGCGGCCGCCGGCGAGCCGCTCACCGATCGCCCGAGCCAAGGTGTCGAAGTGTCCGGCGAGCCGGGGTTCGAGCAACGCCGGCTCGAAGTAGCGCCGGTACTCGACGATGTCCTCGTCCGTGAAGACGGGCTCGTCCTTCTTGACCTGCGCGACCAGGGGCACAGCCCGGATCTCGAGCACGTCCTCGACGTGGCTGGTGACGGCGTAGTTCTCGTACAGGGTCCAGCGCAGCAGGTTGGTCACCCGCGACAGCAGCGGCGAGACCTGGTCGACGGTTCGCCGGGCCTGACGGGTGACATCGTCGAGGGTCGACGTCGCCTGCCGCACCGCCCGGTTGAGCTGGGAGGTGGCGGTCTGCAGCAGGGAGTTGGCGTGCAGCGATGTGGCGGTCCGGTTGCTGGTGGTTGTCGATGCCAGCACCGACGTGCCGGTACGGGTACCGATCTCGCCGCCGACGCCCACGCTGCCGCTGGCTCCTCCGAACAGCCCACCGACCAGGCCTCCCACCGGACCCAGCACTGCGCCCAGGACCCCGCCGGCGATGCCGCCGCCGACGCTTCCCCCGACGCCGAGAGATCCGAAGCCCGACGCCGTGACCGACGTGTTGGTCTGGGTCGCGACCGAGATCACCGAATCGATCGACGACGCCTGCGTCAGCACGTTGCGGGTGACGGTGTCGAGCAGGCGGGTGACCTCGTCGAGGCTCTCACTGGCGGTGCGACGGACCCGCTCGACCGTGGCGGTGACCTGGTTGAGGACCGTCCCCGGATCAAGCGCGTCAACGCCCGACAGTTCCCCGAGCGTGTAACCCAGGAACCTCCACTCCTGGCGGAGCCGCACCAGGTACCGCTTCGGCTGTGTCGGCCGGTCCGCCGCCGCGACCTCCACCGGGGTGGCGCCGAGCCTGGGGACGGTCATGCGCTTGATCAGCGGCGTGCGTCGGCCGCGGAAGTCGCCGGCTTCGGCGTGGCGACCGAGGATCGGGTCGGGCGTCGTTCCCAGCAGTCGCGACAGCACCCCGGCCAGGTCGGGGGTGAAGTCGCTGGGGAGCCGCTCGAACGGGTCGTCGCCGAACAGGGAACCGGGGTCGACGTCGTCGGGCAGGTCCGGCAGCGACTCGAGCGACAGGTCCACCACCGTGTGCTGGACCGAGCCGGGCACGCTCACCGACGTGACGTGGCTCCCGTCGGCCAGGCGCAGCTCGCCGGCGCGGACCCCCCGTGGCAAGCGCAGCACGGCGAGCCCATCAGGTGAGGTGCGGGTGCGGTCGTGAAGAACGCCATCGCCGTCAGCCAGGTGCAGCTCGATCCCGCCCCTGGTCGCGCCCGTGGGGTCGTGGACCAGAGCGAGCATCACCGGGATCTCGCGCCCGTCGGTCTCCTCGGTGGCTTTGCCCTCGAGCACCGGTGGCTCGGCGATGAGCGCTTCGAGTTCGGGTGAGATGGCGCCGCGTGCCGGTTTGACCGGCTGCTTGGTCATCGTCGGCAGCAGGTGGACGAGGGGGGGTTCTCGGAGCCTGTCGACCTCAGCCGCGGCGAGGCGCGCGGTGTGCCCCTCCAAGGCGGTGTCGACGATCTCGTCGACACCGGGCACGGCCGATCACCTCGGCGACGCGGGCGGTGACGCGTTCGCTGACGGCGTCACCCAGGTCGATCCGGTCTTCCGGCATGGTGTCCCCCACCCGACGAGTGATCCACTGCTCGTCAGGGTGGGGGAGTATCGTCGTGGCGTTCGTTCCCCGTCAACGAGGCCGCGTTAGGACATCGCGTTCTTGGCGGCGTCGCGGGCGCGGTCGAAGACGCCGGCGATCGGTCCGACGCTCAGGCGAACCTC
>JALYHG010000220.1 GCA_030776725.1 Actinomycetota bacterium | reverse complement strand
GTGGCTGGGGCTGACCGCCGAGTTCGCCTGGCGGCGGATCCGCCCGGGCCCACGCGACCGCGACGAGGTCACCACCATGCTGGCGACCAGCGTCGTGCTCCCGGTAGCGGCGACGTACCACTGGCTGCGGGGAGTCGCCCGCGCCCGCAGGGTCGCCGCCGCCCGGCCGTGGCGGCCCGGCGCCGCCTCGGCGACCGACCGTCGTCGGGTCGAGGCGGTCCTGGTCGACCGCGACGGGACCCTCGTGGAGGACGTGCCGTACAACGGCGACCCGTCACGGGTCCGGCCGCTGCCGGGCGTGCGGGATGCACTGGACCGGCTCCGCAGCGCGGGGCTGGCGATCGCGGTCGTCACCAACCAGAGCGGGATCGCCCGCGGCCGGCTGACCCGCGCGCAGGTCGACGCCGTGCACGAGCGGATCGAGGAGCTGCTGGGGCCGTTCGACGGATGGTTCGTCTGCCCCCACGGCCCCGGGGACGGCTGCGAGTGCCGCAAACCTGCCCCCGGACTGGTCACCAAGGCCGCCGCCGACCTCGGCGTCGACCCGACGTCGTGTGTCGTGGTCGGTGACATCCGCAGCGACGTCGACGCGGCGTTGGCCGCGGGTGCACGCGGCATCTTGGTGCCGCGCCCGTCGACCCGCCCCGAGGAGGTGCTCGTCTCCCCAGAGGTCGCCGCCGATCTGGCTGTCGTCGCCGACCGGATCGTCACGGAGGACCGATGACCGCGGCGCGCGTGGCACGGTTCCGGGCGGGCGCCCACGTGCTGCTCGCCCGACTCGACAACGCCGGCGACGTCCTGCTGACCGGGCCGGCAGTCCGAGCGGTCGCCGCCACCGCCGGGCGGGTGACGTTCCTGTGCGGTCCCCGCGGTCGCGCTGCGGCCGAACTCCTCCCCGGCGTCGACGACGTGGTGGTGCACCGCGCGCCGTGGATCGACCACGACCGGCCGCCGGTGGAACGCGGCGCCGAGCTCGGCCTCGCCGATCGCGTGGCGGCTTTGGGCGTCGAACAGGCGGCGATCTTCACCTCCTTCCACCAGACGGCGCTCCCCCTGGCGCTGCTGCTGCGGTTCGCGGGCGTCGCCACGATCGCAGCGATCAGCGAGGACTTCCCCGGTTCGCTCATCGACGTCCGACACCGCGTCGACGACGACATCCACGAGGTCGAACGCAACCTGTCGCTGGTCGCCACGCTCGGGTACCGGTTGCCTGCCGGCGATGACGGTCGTCTGGCGGTCCGCCGCCGCGACCCTCGGCGGGCGAACCCCGCAGGCGAAGCCGGGTACGTGGTGGTGCACCCTGGAGCGTCGGTTCCGGCCCGGGCGTGGGCGCCGCAACGGCACGAGGGGCTGGTCGACGCGCTCCTCGACGAGGGCTGGCGGGTGGTGGTCACGGGCGGTGAGAGGGAGCGGGACCTGACCCGCCGGGTGGCCGGCGGAGCCGGCGGGCGGGCGGGCGATGACCGGGTGGCCGGCGGAGCCGGCGGGCGACCCCGCCTTGGGGTCACCGACCTCGGCGGGAGCACCGACCTGGCGGCCCTCGCCGAGGTCCTCGCCGAGGCTGCGGCCGTCGTGACCGGCAACACCGGACCAGCGCACCTCGCCGCCGCGGTCGGCACGCCCGTCGTCGAGGTCTTCGCCCCCACGGTCCCGGCGGTGCGCTGGCGGCCGTGGGGGGTCCGCCACGAGATCCTCGGCGACCAGACCATCGCCTGCGCGGGCTGCCGGGCAACGGTCTGCCCGCAGCCCGGCCACCCGTGCATCGGGACGGTCACGGTCGAAGACGTGATCGACGCGCTACGGCGTGTCCTCGCCGACCCCGATGCCACCGCGCACCCGATCGTGGCGGGACGGCGGTGAACGTCCTGTGCTGGCACGTCCACGGCTCGTACACCACGTCGCTGGTCCAGGGCGACCACCGCTACCTCATCCCCGTCCTGCCCGACCGCGGGCCCGACGGGCTCGGCCGGGCGCGGACGTGGCAGTGGCCGCCCAACGCCGTCGAGGTGACGCCGGACGACGCCGCCGACGCCGCGGTCGACGTGGTCATCCTCCAACGCCCCCGGGAGCTACACGGCCTCGCGGAGCGCTGGCTCGGCGGTCGTCGCCCCGGCCGTGACGTCCCGGCGGTGTACCTGGAGCACAGCGCCCCGCAGGGGCGGATCAACCGGATGCGCCACCCTGCTGCGGATCGCGACGACCTCGTCGTCGTCCACGTCACCCACTTCAACGACCTGTTCTGGGACTGCGGATCGACGCCGACGACGGTCGTCCAGCACGGGATCATCGACCCGGGAGAGCACTACATCGGCGAGCTGGCCCACGCCGGCGTGGCGATCAACGAGCCGCTCCGTCGCGCCCGGGTCACCGGCACGGATCTCCTCGACCGTGTCCGCACGGCCGCGCCGGTCGACCTGTTCGGGATCGGCGTCACCGGACTCGACGACCCGGCCCGCGACGGGCTGCATGCGCTCCGTTCGTTCGAGGACCTCCCACAGGACCGCCTCCACGAGGAGCTCGCGCGCCGCCGCGTCTACGTTCACCCGGTGCGGTGGACCTCGCTCGGGCTGACGCTGCTCGAGGCGATGCACCTGGGGATGCCCGTGGCCGCGTTGGCCACCACCGAGGTCGTCGAGGCGGTGCCACCCGAAGCCGGGGTGGTCACGACACGGGTCGACACGCTGATCGACGGGGTCGGGCGCCTGATCACCGACCCCGAGGAAGCCCGCCGACGCGGCAAGGCCGCACGCGACGCAGCCCTCGAGCGCTACGGGTTGCGACGCTTCCTGGCGGGCTGGGATCGGGTCCTGGAGGAGGTGACGCGGTGAGGATCGCGTTGGTGTCCAACCACGCCAGCCCGATGGTCGTCCTGGGCGGCGTCGACGCGGGCGGCCAGAACGTGCACGTCGCGGCGTTGTCCAAGGCGCTATCCGCCCGTGGGGCGGAGGTCACCGTCTACACCCGCCGGCAGGATCCCGGCGTCCCCCGACGGGTGCCCTTCCGCAACGGCGTGACCGTCGAGCACGTCGCCGCCGGCCCCACACACCCGATCTCCAAGGACGACCAGTTCCCGTTCATGGAGCAGTTCGCCGCACAGCTGGAACGGGCGTGGACGCGGTGGCGCCCCGACGTGGTGCACGCCAACTTCTGGCTGTCCGGGTACGCCTCGGTGCTGGGCGCCACACCGATCGGCGCTCCGGTCGTCCAGACGTTCCATGCCCTCGGCGTGGTCAAGCGCCGCCACCAAGGCGAGATGGACACCAGCCCGCCCGAACGCTTCCCGGTCGAGCGGTGGCTCGTCGCCAACGTCGACCACGTCATCGCCACCTGCACCGACGAGGTCTTCGAGCTCCGGCGCCTGGGCGGCGACATCGAGCGCGTCTCGATCGTGCCGTGCGGCGTCAACCTGCGCTTGTTCCGTCCGGACGGTCGTGTCGTGGCGCGGCGGGACGGTTGGCACCGGCTGGTCGTCGTCAGCCGTCTGGTGCCACGCAAGGGCATCGACGACGTGATCCGCGCGCTCGCGACACTGCCCCGCACCGAGCTGCTGGTGGCGGGGGGGCCGCGCCGTGAGCATCTCGACCGCGATCCGGAGATCGCCCGCCTCCGCGACGTCGCCGCCGACGCCGGCGTCCGCGACCGCGTCGTCTTCCTCGGCCGGCTGGAACGGCACGATGTCCCGCCACTGATGCGGTCCGCCGACGCGGTCGTGAGCACACCCTGGTATGAGCCGTTCGGGATCGTCCCGGTCGAGGCGATGGCCTGCGGGGTCCCCGTCGTCGCCACCGCGGTCGGTGGCATGATCGACACGATCCGCGACGGCGTGACCGGACTGCACGTGCCGCCGAAGGACCACGAGGCGATCGCGGACGCCGTGCGCGAACTGCTCAACGACCCCGGCCGGCGCCACACGATGGGCCAGGCGGGGGTGGTCCGGGCCCGCATGCACTACAGCTGGGATCGCATCGCCGAGGCCACGCTGGGCGCGTACCGAGCGGTCGCTGACCGTGACCGTCGCCTCGCCGAGGAGGTATCCCATGGCTGACCGACCGCTGCCCCACGGACGGGCGCACGTCGACGCCCTCGTCGATGCGCTCACCGACGTCATGCCCGACCTGTCGACGATCCAGCGCTGGGGGCAGGAACTCGCCCGGGTCCTGACCCACGGAGGGCGCGTGCTGGTGTGCGGGAACGGGGGCAGCGCAGCCCAAGCGCAGCACCTCACGTCAGAACTGGTCGGCCGCTACCGCGACGAGCGACGTCCTTTCAGCGCGTTGGCTCTGCACGCGGAGAGCTCCAGCGTCACGGCGATCACCAACGACTACGGCTACGACCAGGTCTTCGCGCGGCAGGTCGGCGCCCACGGCCGTCCCGGCGACATCCTGATCGCGTTGAGCACGTCCGGACGCAGCCCCAACGTCATCCGCGCGGTCGAAGGGGCGCGACGTCAGGGGTTGGTCACCTGGGCACTGACCGGCATGCTCCCCAACCCTCTGGCCCAGCTCTGTCACGAGACGGTCGCGGTGCCGACCGCGACCGTCGCCACCGTGCAAGAGGTCCACCTGGTGATGCTGCACCTGATCTGCGCTGAGGTGGACATCGCGGTAGGCGCGGCCGAGCAGGCCGAGGACCACCTGGATCTGCCGGAGGCCGCGCCGACCGGGGCCCTGTCGTGACGGCACCGTTGGTCATCATCGGTGACAGCCTCCTCGACCGCGACGTCGACGGGTCGGTGGAGCGCGTGGCCCCGGACGCCCCGGTCCCGGTCGTCGACCAGGATGCGGTGATCAGCCGTCCGGGGGGAGCCGGTCTCGCCGCGGTGCTGGCCGCTCGTGACGGCCGCGACGTGGTCCTGATCACGGCGTTCGCCGACGACGATGCCGCGCGCGAACTCGGCGGTCTCCTGCAACAGGCCGGGGTCGACACGATCGACCTCGGCACCGATGTCCCGACCCCGGAGAAGGTCCGGATCGCGCCGGGCGGGCGGCCGCTGATCCGTCTCGACCGCGGCGGCCGCCGGCCGGGGAGGGTCGGGGACCTGACGCCGGCTGCAGCGGATGCGGTCGCCGGCGCCGCAGCCATCCTCGTCTCCGACTACGGCCGTGGCGTCACGGGCGTCGGCAGCGTCCGGGAGGCGGTCGTCCGGGCGGCTGGAGCCGTCCCGGTGGTGTGGGATCCACACCCCCGCGGGAGCGTCCCGGTCCGCGACGTCCGCGTCGTCACCCCCAACCGGGACGAGGTCGGCCGGTTCTGCGGCGGGCTCGACGGCGATGACCTGCACAGCATCGCCGCGGCCGCGCGGACGTTGATCGCCCGGTGGCACGTCGCAGGGGTGGCGGTCACGCTCGGCGGGTGCGGCGTACTGTTCGTCGACGGAGATGCCCACCCGTTGGTCGTGCCGGTGCCGGCGGTGGACGGCGGAGACCCGTGCGGGGCGGGCGACCGGTTCGCCGTCACCGTGGCCGGTCGTCTCGCGGACGGGGCGGTCCCGTCGGAGGCGGTGGTGGACGCGGCGAGGGCGTCGACCGTCTTCGTCGCCGCCGGGGGGGCAGCCACCGTCGACTTCCAGCCGCGGCCGTCCGGCCGGCGTCGTCCACGGGACGCCGCGGCGCTCGTCGACGAGATCCGGGTCTCCGGCGGGACCGTGGTGGCGACCGGCGGCTGCTTCGACCTGCTGCACGCCGGTCACGTGGCCACGCTGGAAGGTGCCCGCTCGCTGGGAGACTGCCTGGTCGTGTGCATCAACTCGGACGCGTCGGTGCGGCGGCTCAAGGGGCCGGGGCGGCCGGTCATGGTCGCAGAAGACCGCGAGGCGGTGCTGCTGGCACTGGGCTGCGTGGATGCCGTCGCGGTCTTCGACGAGGACACGCCCGAGGCGGTCCTCGAGTGGCTCCGGCCCGACATCTGGGCCAAGGGCGCCGATTACGCCACCACCGACCTGCCCGAGGCTGACGTCGTCGAGCGGTGGGGCGGGCAAGCGGTCGTGCTCCCGTACCTGCGCGGCCGATCCACGAGTCGCCTGGTCGAGGAGGTCCGCAACCGTGGATGACCGCGTCGGCGCAGCGGCGGGGACGGTCCTGGTCACGGGCGGGGCGTCGGGACTCGGCGCTGCGGTCGCCGACGCGGTCGCTGAGGCCGGTGGGACGCCGATCGTGGTGGACATCAACGAGCCCGCAACGGCGCATCTGTTCGAACGGATCGACCTGGCCGACACCCGCCGCGCCGAACAAGCGGTGCGTGACCTCGTCGAACGCCACGGTGGCCTGGACGGGGTCGTGACGTGTGCTGCGGTCGACGTGCCACGCGACTTCGCCGATCTCGACGGCGAGATGTGGGAGCGCATCGTCAGGGTCAACCTGCTGGGCACCGCCGCGGTGATCCGGGGGGCGCTCCCATCGCTGCGCGAGCGCGGGGGCCGGATCGTCACGGTCGCTTCGACGCTGGGACTGCGTGCTCTGCCGGCGGCGTCGGCCTACTGCGCCAGCAAGTTCGGGATCGTGGGGATGACCCGGGCGTTGATGCTCGAGCTCGCCGGTCAGGTCGGCGTGACGCTGCTGCTGCCCGGTGGGATGGACACCGCCTTCTTCGACGGCCGCCCCGATCAGTTCAGCCCCGCACCTGAGCAGATGCTCAACGACCCGGCCGACGTGGCCGCCGCGGTGCTGTTCGCGCTCCGCCAGCCTCCAGGGTGTGAACTCCGCGAGATGGTGGTGACGCCGTCGGTCGAGCCGTCCTGGCCGTGACCGACCGTGGAGGGTCACCCCGAGACGGTCTCACCCCTCGTGAGCCGCTGGTGGCCTCGGCGCGGCCGGTGGACGGCGAGCCGCGAGCCCTCGTCGCCGGCTGGTTCAGCTTCGTCGACGGTGAGGCCACCGCAGGCGACCTCCTCGCCGGCGAGGAGGCCCGCCGGTGGCTGGAGGACGCCGGCTACCGCTGCGACGTCGCCCTGAGCCCGGCTTTCGCCGGGGGCGTGACGTGGGACGAGGAGGATCCGGACCGGTACGCGGTGGTGGCGTTCGTGTGCGGTCCGGCCGGCGGGGAGCAGGTCGAGCGGCTCCTGGACCGGTTCGAGCGGTGCACGCTCGTGGGGTTGAACCTGTCGCTGGTCGACCCGGCCGTCGCGGCGAGGTTCGATCTGCTGTGGGAACGCGACAGCGACGCCACCTGCCGCCCCGACCTCAGTCTCGGCCCTGAGGTCGCTGAGATCCCTGCGGTGGCCATCGTCCGCGCCCACGCGCAGCCCGAGTACGGCCACCACCGGCTCGATCAGGTCCACGATCGGATCCTGGCCGTCCTCGGCGACCGGGGCTGCGCCGCGATCGCGCTGGACACGCGCGTCGATCCCGCACTGAGTCCGATCGCACCGGATGTTCGCAGCTCAGCGGAGCTCGCCTCGCTGCTGCGGCGGATGGACGCCGTCGTCTCGACCCGCTTGCACGGTCTCGTGCTGGCGCTCAAGCACGGTGTGCCGGCGGTCGCGATCGACCCGGTGGTGGGCGGAGCGAAGGTCCGTCGACAGGCCGAGGCGCTCGGCTGGCCGCTGGTGCTCACCGCGGACGCAGCGGACGAGGACAGCCTGCACGCGGCGCTGGATCGCTGCTTGCAGCCACAGGCGCGTGAACAGGCCGCCCAGTGTCGCGACGGGGCGCGTGCGGAGCTGCGGCGCCTGCGCCGAGAGGTCGTCGCAGAGCTCGCACGTCGGGCCAGCCGGCGAGGGTAGGCACCGCCTGTGGCGCGATAGCGTGTTGGTCCGTCGGCCCGGTCGCCGCGGGCGGGGAGAGAAGGCAGTCGACATGGCGAGCGACGACGACGCCGGCCGCTACCGCGACCTGCGCGACCGCGGGCTGTCCCCACGTGCGGCGGCGATCGTCACAGGGACGAACCCCGGACCCGACTACACCAAGGAGGAGCTGTACAAGATGGCCCGGGAGGCCGACATCCACGGCCGGTCTCGGATGAACAAGTCCCAGCTCGTCGATGCGCTGCGGCGAGCAGGCGAGCTGCCCTAGTCGTCGCCCTAGGGCCCGACCGAGCCTCTACCCAGCCGGGGCCGTCCGCGCGGCCCGGACAGCGGCCAACGCGGCCACGCCGGTGACAAGGTACAGGATGCCATCCGCGCGGTTGAGCGCCAGCACGTTCCAGTCCGCGTTCCCCGTCAGTGGGAAGGCGGTGACCCCCAAGACGAGGAACACCAGCCCGACGGTGGTGACGACCGGGCGCACCGCCTCCAGAGGCTCGGTGCCGGCCCACAGCAGAACGCTCCCCAGCGCGGCGTGGACCAGGTTGAGGGTCGAGTTGAGCCGGAACCACGCGATGTAGGTGTCGGTGTCGGCCTCGACCCAGTGGTCGAAGCCGGTCACGGCGAACCCGACCACGCCGAGCACCACGTAGACGAACCCGGCGACGTACGCGAACCCTCGCGCCACCACTGCCTCCTCACGACGGACCTGTGTGACGCTACTCGCCGAGCGACGCGGTCATGGGCCGCGACGGTGATGCGGTGGCCGATGACCGCCGCGATGTCACCGCTGTGTCCGGTTGACCGAACGGGGCGTGCCGTCGACCGCAACCCGGCGCGTCTCTGTGCTAAGAAGTGTCTCTCGTGGCGGAGGGATCGACGACGTCGTGATCGGCCGCGGCCGGAGAGGGCGAGGCGTGGCGGCTGTGTCGGCCGCTGCGTTCGCTCTGCTCGCCGTCGTCGTCGCCGGACGGGGGCCCGACGCGTCAGCGCAGGTCCAGCCCCAGCCACAGAAGCCCCGGCCCGAGGCGCGTTCCGCGGAGCATCTGTTCAAGCGCGACTGCGCGTACTGCCACGGTCCGCGAGGCGAGGGCACGAGCCGCGGTCCGTCTCTGGAGGAGTCGGGCACCGCGGCGGTGCACTTCTACCTGACCACCGGGTACATGCCGATCAGCGAACGCGACGACCCGACCCGCCGACGCGAACCCGCCTACGCCGAGGACGAGATCGACGCGCTGGTGCGCTACACGGCGCGTTTCACGCGCGGGCCGCCGATCCCCCGGGTCGAGGTCGACCCCGAGGAGATCGCCCACGGCGGCGAGCTGTACCGGCTCCACTGCGCGGCGTGTCACCAGTTCGCGGGCGCCGGCGGAGCGCTGATCGGGCTCGAACAGTCTCCGCGGCTGTTCGACGCCACCCCCGTTGAGGTGGTCGAGGCCCTCCGCATCGGTCCGGGGCCCATGCCGGCCTTCTCCGAGGAGCAGATCAGCGAGGAGGACGCCAACGCGATCGCGTCCTTCGTGGCACTGGAGCTACAGCAGCCCACCGACGCGGGCGGCATCTCCCTCGGCCACTTCGGGCCGTACAGCGAAGGCGCCATCGCGTGGTTGTTCGGGCTGGGAGCGCTGCTGGTCGCGGCTGCGTGGATCGGGAGGAGAACGTGACCGAACCGAAGGACGGACGCGATCAACGCGTGGCGACGGTCGCCGCGACCATCGCCTTCGTGGTCGGAATCGGCGGCGGGATCGCGTTCGCGATCGTGTACTCCGTCGGTGCGGAGACCGGGTGGTACACCCAGGCGCTCGGCGGGTCGCTCGCGGTCGCGACCGCCGCGATCGGGATCGGCTCGGTGATCTGGGCGCACAAGCTGATGCCGCACGGCCCCGAGGAGGAGGAGCGCCCGTTCCCGGGGCGCAACCCCGACCAGCGGGCGAAGATGCTCGCAACGTACGACGACAGCCTCGAGGAGATCGGTCGCCGCCGGCTCCTGGGGCGGCTGCTCTTCGCCGCCGTCGGCGTGACCGGACTGGCGTCACTGTTCCCGATCCGCTCGCTGGGCCCCTCCCCGTTCCCCGAGCGCGCCCGGACTGCCTGGGGCCGCGGAGTGCGGCTCGTCACCGAGGAAGGCCACCCCATCCCGGTCGATGAGCTCGACGTCAACGGCGTCCTGACCGTCTTCCCGGAGGGCCACATCCACGACGCGGACGCCCAGACGGTCCTGCTCCGGGTTCCTACCGACATCTTCGAGCCGCTCGAAGGGCGCGAGGACTGGTCGGTCGACGGGTACGTGGCCTACTCCAAGGTCTGCACCCACAACGGCTGTCCGGTGGGCCTGTACCAGGTCGAGACCCAGCAGCTGTTCTGTCCGTGCCATCAGAGCGCGTTCGACGTGCTCCAGGGGGCGAAGCCGACGTTCGGTCCCGCGACCCGTCCCCTGCCTCAGCTCCCCCTCGCTGTCGACGGTCAGGGCTACCTGATCGCAGGCGGCGACTACGACGTGCCGGTGGGGCCGGGCTTCTGGACCTGGCCGTCAGCTGCGCGCCAGGAGACGGGGTGATCGAGCGCCTCGCCCGCTGGGTCGACCGCCGCGTCGGCGGGTCGGAGTTCGCCGAGAAGAAGCTGACCAAGATCTTCCCGGAGAGCTGGACGTTCCTGTTCGGTGAGGTGGCGCTGTACTGCTTCGTGATCCTGGTCATGACCGGGACGTTCCTCGCCGTGTTCTACGAGTCGTCCCTGGTCCACACCACCTACGAGGGCAGCTACGGCCCGCTGCGTGGCGTCGAGATGACGGCCGCGTACCACTCGGTCATCCAGCTCAGCTTCGACGTGCGCGCCGGCCTGTTCTTCCGGCAGATGCACCACTGGGCGGCCCTGGTTTTCGTCGCGGCGATCGTCGTCCACCTGGCGCGGGTGTTCTTCACCGGTGCGTTCCGCCGACCGCGCGACCTGAACTGGGCGATCGGCGTGACGCTCCTGCTGATCTCGCTGATCGAGGGCTTCGCCGGCTACTCGCTGTTGGACGATCTGCTGTCGGGGACGGGTCTGCGGATCGCTCACGCGGTGATCGAGTCGATCCCCCTGATCGGGACCTGGACCACGTCGCTGATCTTCGGCGGCCCGTTCCCGGGCGAGTACATCATGTCGCGTCTGTTCACCGGCCACGTCTTCCTGCTGCCGGCGATGCTCGCCGGGCTGATCGGCGTGCACCTCGCGCTGGTCTTCCGCCAGACCCACACGCAGTTCCCGGGTCCTGGCCGCACGGAGCGCAACGTGGTGGGGGCGCGGTTGTGGCCGACGTACACCGCGATGTCGTTCGGGATGTTCGCGCTGACCACTGCGGTGCTGGCGGCGCTCGGCGGCTTCGTCCAGATCAACCCGGTGTGGTACTACGGCCCCTACGAAGCGTTCATCGTGAGCACCGGCGCGCAGCCGGACTGGTACATGGGCTGGCTCGAAGGTGCGCTGCGGATCTTCCCGGCGTGGGAGTTCACCGGCTGGGGGTTCATGCTCGCCAACCCGTTCTTCCCCGCGGTGCTCCTGCCGACCGTGACGTTCGTCATCCTGTACTTCTACCCCGCCCTGGAGCGCACCCTCACACGCGACTGGGGCTACCACCACGTCCTGGACCGGCCGCGCGACCGCCCGGGCCGCACCGCGTTCGGGGCTGCTGGTCTGTCGTTCTACGTGGTGCTCCACATCGCTGGTGCTCAGGACATCATCGCCACCCAGTTGAACGTCAGCATCGTGTCGACGATGTACACCCTGCGGGCCGCCGCGGTGGTGGTCCCCATCCTGGTGGCGTTGATCACCTACCGGTGGTGCCGTGACCTGGCGGGATCGTCGCAGCGGCCGGCACGGGCGGGGGCCGAGGACGAGGCCGCACCGCTTGCGCCCGGTCCGGCTCCGGCCTACGGCCATGGCGCCTCGCCCGCGGAAGAGGAGTAGCGTCCGCCAACCGGGCGGGTCGGTCGCACCCACGGGCCCGGCTGCCCGCCCCGAACGGCGCGATCTGTCGCTACTTGGTCCCGGCTACTTGATGCTGTGCAGGTAGGCGGCGATGTTGCGCGCCTCTTCCTCGGTGACGCCCAGGACGGGCATGGCGGTTCCCGGTTCGATGCTGGGCGGGTCCTGGACCCAGCGTGCGACGTTCTCCGGCGTGTTGGGCAGGGTCCCGGCGACGTACGCCCGCTCGCTGAAGTTCGTCAGCGGAGGAGCGACCAGCCCGTTGGCCCCGCGGATCCCGGGGATGGTGTGGCAGCTGCCACAGCCGTACCGCTGGATCAGTTCCCGGCCGAGCTCCACCTGTGTCTCGGTGCCCGCCTCGGGGGCGCGGCCGGGGACGACGTCACACGCCGCAACCACCGCAGCCACCGTCAGGCTGCACGCCAGCAACCAGCTTCTGGGTGCCATCGCTTCTCCTCAGATCCGGCCGTACAGCACCGCGGCACGCTCGTCGGCGCGTAACCAGCGTAGGAACAGCAGCACCCCGGCGATGAGGTACGCGAGTCCACCGGGGAACAGCATCAACCCTCCCGCGAGCTGCTGGTCCTCCAACGGTGTCAGGCCCCACCGCAGTGCCCCCACGATGTGGTGCGGGTACCACGCCTCACCGGCGAACGTGACCAGCCGGACCAGGACGCCCGACTGGAACACGCCGGCGA
>JALYHG010000219.1 GCA_030776725.1 Actinomycetota bacterium | reverse complement strand
ACACGACCCAGCGGTCGTGGCCTGCGGCGGGACCAGGCCGCTCCCAGGCGGTCACCTCGAACGCGCGCGCCGCTGCCTGCGGCGGCTGGCTGATCGCCGACGGAGCCGGCAGCCCCACGAGCAGCGGCGCGAGGACGGCCAGGAGGACGACCAGGCGGCGGGTGGGACGCAACGGGGTGCCTCCACGAGGGAATGAACAGCACTCTACGGGTGGCACACGACCGTACAGGAGTCACAGCGCCGTCGCGAGGGATCAGATCGCCACGTCCTCGGGGAGGACGGCGTCGGGCTGCTCGCCGCCGATAGCCCCCAGCTGCCCGGTGGGTTCGAACCAGCGGCCGTCGGACGGCAGTGTCTCCAGGTTGATCCGTGGCAGCGGCTGGGTGAACAGGCCAGAGATGTCTTCCAGGTCGATGAACGCCAACCGATCGCTGGACGACAGCCCGCCGGCGTACTCGGCGAACGCCAGCACGGTCACGCCCACGCCGTCAGCGGCGATCTCCTCGAGCGGCTCGAGGAAGTTGCGGGCATCGTTGGATCCGACGTACACGGCAGCGAGATCGCCGTCGGTGCGGCGGCGTTGGATGTGGTCCAGCATGTCGCCGTCGACGTCGCTGTCGCCGACCTTGGGCTTGGCGAAGACGCGGAAACCTTCCTCCAACAACCACATCACCCATCCGCGCATCGGTCCGGCGACGTGCGGCGCGACGTTGACGAAGACGCAGGCCTCGACCTCGTCGTCCGGGCCGGCCCGGTCCACCAGCCAACGGCCGAGCACGTCCAGGTCCGGGCGTTCCCGTGCCGTCGGCTTCCCATCGATGATGTTGGCCAGGGTCATGTCGACGTTCGGAGCGTCCCACACCAGCAGGTGACGACCCATGCTCCCCTCCGATCCGCCGGGTCATCGTAGGCTCGCCCCCCAGTCGACGACGGAGCGCCCGTGGACGGCATCGTGGATCCCGCGGTCGAGGACTACCTGCGCCAGTTGGTCGTCGTCGACGACCCCGTCCTGGACCGGATGGAGCGACACGCTCGCGAACGGGACTTCCCCATCGTCGGCCCCGCCGTCGGGCGGTTCCTGCAGCTGCAGGCCCGAGCGGTCGGTGCCCGGCGGGTGTTCGAGCTCGGCTCGGGGTTCGGGTACTCGGCGTACTGGTTCACGCAGGCGGTCGGTGCGCACGGAGAGGTGGTGTGCACCGACCTCGACCCGTCCAACGCCGAGGCGGCCGAGCGCTTCCTGGCCCCGTCCGGGCTGTGGGACCGGGTCCGGTTCGAGGTCGGTGACGCGCTCGACGTCCTGGAGGCCACCGACGGGGCGTTCGACGTGATCTTCTGCGACGCGGACAAGGATCGCTACCCCGACCACTGGCGGGCGGCCGCCGAGCGGGTGCGCGTCGGCGGGGTGTACCTGTGCGACAACACGCTGTGGTTCGGGCGGGCTGCGACCGGGGAACCGACCCCGGGCCGTCCCGGCTGGACGGAGGCCATCCGCGAGCACAACCGGCTGGTGGCCGACGATCGAAGGTTCGTCAGCAGCCTGGTGCCGCTCCGCGACGGTGTCGTGGTGGCACTCCGGGTGGCGTGAGTCCTCAGCACACCGGCGTCAACCAGTGGTAGGGGTTGATCGGTCCGCCCCCGCCGGGGCGGACCTCGAAGTGGACGTGTGGCGCCGACGCGTCGGCGTTCCCCGTGCTGCCGTTGTACGCGACGAGCTGGCCGGCCTCGACACGCTTCCCCGGGTGGACCCCGGCCGCGTAGCCCTTCAGATGCGCGTAGTAGTACTGGACGCCGTCGTCGCCCCGCAGGTACAGCGCGATGCCGCCCAGCCCGCCGCTCGAGAAGCGCTGGATCCGCCCGGTCGTGAAGGCGTAGACCGGCGCCCCGTGCGGGGCCATGACGTCGGTGCCCTTGTGGCGCCGGCCGCCGGATCGGGGATGACCCCAGGTGTCGCGGAAGTGGTAGGCCCCCTGCATGATGCAGGCGTAGAGGCCCTGCTGGGAGCCGCGTGTGATCAGCCGCTGGCGGTCCTTGCGGGTCTTCAGCTCGCGGTACACCTCCGACACCTCGACGAAGCGCGCCTGCAGCTCCTCGGCGCGCTGCACCATCTGCGCCTCGAGCTGCGCCAGGTCGGCGGCCTTGGCGGTCAGCAGTTCGCGGGTCTGGTCCAGCTGCGTGCGCAGCGCCGAGGAGCGCTGTAAGGCGGCCAGGTCCCGCCGCGACAGCGCTGCCAGCAGGCGGGAACGTTCGCGCGCACCGTCGGGCCCGTCGGAGTCGAACAGCGACTCGAGCGCGCTGGACTCGCCCCGCTTGAAGGTGGCACGCGCCCGTGCCTGCAGGGCCTCGCCGGCCTCTCGGGCCTCGACCTCGAGGTCGTCGGCGCGCTGCTGGAGGGAACCGAGCTCGTCTCGGGTCAGGGCGATGCGCGCCGTCAGGTCATCCAGTTCGGCGGCGGCTTCGCCGATCCGGTCCTCGAGCTCGTTCTTCTGGCGTTCGACCGTCTCGAAGTCCTGGGCCCAGGCGCCGGTGGGGACGATCACCGAGACGGCGACGGCCAACGCCAGCAGCAACCGCCGGGGTCGCGCGTCCGCCGGTGGTCTGCTGTTGAGACCTGGCCGCGCGGCTCGGCGCGCGCGTGCGTCAGCGAGCATGCTGCTCGGTTGTCCCCTCGGTCAGTCGACGTGGGCGCCCCCGGGGGTGGACCCATGGCCCCTTCGCCGCGACGTCGTCGCAGGCTCTCCGTCCGGCCTGCGTCGTCCCTCCGATCGGAGGAGCCTGCCAGAAGTCGCCCGGGCTCGCCACCGACGCCGACGCGCGGTTCGGTGTGCGAACACCGTGTGGTTACGCTCGCACGGTGTCCAGGCGCCGGAGGCAACAGATGCCAGGCTCATACCTGCCAGGCTCGCACCGCGACCGACCCTGGATCATCCGCACCTACTCGGGGCACACCTCGGCGGCCGCGTCGAACGCTCTGTACCGCCGCAACCTCGCCAAGGGACAGACCGGCTTGTCGGTCGCCTTCGACCTGCCCACCCAGACCGGCTACGACGCCGATCACGAGCTGGCCCGCGGCGAGGTGGGGAAAGTCGGCGTGCCGATCGGATCGATCGAGGACATGCGCGGGTTGTTCGACGGCATCCCGCTGGAGCAGATGAACACGTCGATGACGATCAACGCCACCGCCATGTGGCTCCTGGCGTTGTACGTGGCGGTGGCCGACGAGCAAGGCGCGGACGTCTCGGCGCTGAGGGGCACGACCCAGAACGACATCTTGAAGGAGTACCTGTCACGGGGCACATACGCGTTCCCGCCGGAGCCGTCGATGCGCCTGACCGCCGAGCTCATCGAGTACACGGTCCGCCACATCCCGAAGTGGAACCCGCTGAACGTCTGCAGCTACCACCTGCAGGAAGCGGGCGCGACGCCGGTGCAGGAGGTGGCGTTCGCGCTGGCGAACGCCTGCGCGGTGCTCGACACGGTCCGGGAACGTGGGCGGGTCCCCGAAGAGCAGTTCCCCGTCGTGGTTGGGCGGATCTCGTGGTTCTTGAACGCCGGGATCCGGTTCGTCGAGGAGGTCGCGAAGACCCGGGCGTTCGTCGAGCTGTGGGACCGCATCACCCGCGAGCGGTACGGGGTCGAGGATCCCAAGCTGCGGCGTTTCCGTTACGGGGTGCAGGTCAACTCTCTCGGCCTGACCGAGCAGCAACCGGAGAACAACATCGCCCGGATCCTGATCGAGATGCTCGGCGTGACCCTGTCGAAGGACGCCCGAGCCCGTGCCATCCAGCTGCCCGCGTGGAACGAGGCGCTCGGTCTGCCCCGTCCGTGGGACCAGCAGCTGTCCCTGCGGATGCAGCAGATCCTCGCCTACGAGACCGATCTGCTCGACCACGACGACCTGTTCACCGGGTCGCAGACCATGGCGGCGTTGACCGCGGAGATCGCCGAGGCGGCGTGGGACGAGCTCGGGCAGATCCTCGACATGGGCGGCGCGGTGGCCGCCCTCGATCACATGAAGCAGGAGCTGGTGCGGTCGAACGCCGAGCGGATCCGCAGGATCGAGTCCGGTGAGCAGACCGTCGTCGGCGTCAACCGCTTCACAGAGCACGAGCCGTCACCGCTGATCGACGCCGACGGGGGGTTCCTGAAGGTCCCGGATGTGGCCGACGACGAGCAGATCGCCCGGTTGAAGGCGTGGCGCGCGGAGCGCGACGACACCGCCGTGAAGGAGGCGCTCGAACGGCTCCGGGAGGCGGCGGAGGCCGGCGACAACCTCATGCCGGCGTCGATCGCGGCGGCCAAGGCGGGGGTCACGACCGGGGAGTGGGCCGGCGCACTGCGCGAGCTGTTCGGCGAGTACCGCGCCCCGACCGGGGTCAGCGCACGCACCGTCGCCGACGGCGGGCCGTTGCGGGAGCGCTTGGAGGAGGCCCGGGACCGGGTGCGGGCGGTGGAGACCCGGCTCGGGCGGAAGCTGCGGATCCTGGTCGGCAAGCCGGGGCTCGACGGGCACAGCAACGGCGCCGAGCAGGTCGCCGTCCGCGCCCGCGACCTCGGCATGGAGGTCATCTACGAGGGGATCCGGCTGACCCCAGCGCAGATCGTGCGCGCCGCAGTCGACGAGGACGTCCACCTCGTCGGTCTGTCGATCCTGTCGGGTTCGCACATGGCGCTCGTGCCGAAGGTCATCGAGGGGCTGAAGGCCGAGGGCCACGACGTCCCGGTCGTGGCCGGCGGGATCATCCCGATCGGTGACGAGCAGCGGCTGCGCGAGGCCGGGGTGGCGGCGATCTTCACCCCGAAGGACTACGAGCTGACCCGCGTCCTGGTGGACGTCGCCGAGCTGGCGGGGGACCGTCTCGCGCCCGGCGGTTGACCGGGGCGTTGCGTGTTCGCTCCGGGCGGTCATTGAACGGGCGTCGGCACGTTCCGGGTTGCGGTGGTCTGCGGGGGCGTGGGGTGGTGGCCGGGGTGGTGGCCGGGGTGGTGGGCCGGGGTGGTGGTCAGGGTGGTGGTCGTTGGTGGGCGGTGCCGTTGGGTGCGGTGAACACC
>JALYHG010000218.1 GCA_030776725.1 Actinomycetota bacterium | reverse complement strand
CGCCTCCAGGGGAGGGACCTCGGCCGTCTGGCGCGAGGCGACCCGACCGGCGGTCACAGCCCGCGACCCCCGCACCACGCGGTGGTGGATCCGGTGCGATCCCGGAGCCGACGGTGAGAGTCCGGATGGGAGGAGGTGTGCACGCCGGTTCCGCCTGCCAGCGGCCGGCCACTCACGCGTCCACCACCCGGCCCCCGGAGAGGCCCGAGTCGGGATGGAGGACCGTGACCCGAGGCGATGATGAACTGATGGGCGTCGCTCTCGCGCTCGCCGAGCGTGGCCGCGCCACCGTCCGCCCCAACCCGCTGGTCGGCTGCGTGCTCGTGCACGACGGGGCGATCGTCGGTGAAGGGTGGCACGAGCGCCCCGGCGGGCCTCACGCGGAGATCACCGCGATCGCCGCCGCGGGGGAACGCCGCCGCGGCGCGACCGCGTACGTCACGTTGGAACCGTGCGATCACACCGGTCGCACGGGCCCCTGCACGCAGGCGCTGATCGACGCCGAGGTCCGGCGGGTGGTGTACGCCGCCGACGACCCGGTCAACGGCGGCGCGGCGACCCTCCGCGACGCCGGCGTCGAGGTCATCGGTGGGGTCCGCGTCGACGACGCCCGCCGCCAGAACGAGGTCTTCTTCCACGTGCAAGCCACCGGGAGGCCGTTCGTGGTGTGCAAGCTCGCGCAGAGCCTTGACGGCCGTGTCGCCGCCCGCGACGGGTCGTCACGCTGGATCACCTCGGAACAGGCGCGGATCGCCACCCACCAGCTGCGGGCGCTCGCCGAGGCGGTCGCGGTCGGGTCGGGGACGGTCCTCGCCGACGACCCCAGCCTCGATGTGCGCCACGTCGAAGCCCCGGCGGGCCAACCACGCCCCGTCGTCTTCGACGCCCGCGGCCGGACGCCGTCGTGGGCCAACGTCGCCCGCCCCGGCGCGGTGATCCTGACGACCCAGGCGTCGACGACCACCTGGCGCGGCCAGCTGACCGACGCGGGCGCCGACGTCGTCGTCGTTCCCACGACGGACGCCGCCGACGGCGCGCCCGCCGGCGTCGCGCTGGATGCTGCGCTCAGGGCGCTGACCGAACGGCGGGTGCAGAGCCTGCTGGTCGAGGGTGGTGCCACCCTCGCCGGGGCGTTGCAGCGCGCCGAGCTGATCGACCGCCTCGAGGTGTTCGTCGCCCCCTGCACCATCGGCGGGGACGGCCTGGCGGCGTTCGCCCCGCCCGGGGCGGCGAGCGTCGAGGACCGCTGGCTGTGGCGGATCGACGAGGTGCGCCAGCTCGGGGCCGACCTGTGGCTGACCGCCCGACCGCAGCGCACCGACGGCGCGGCCACGACCGCGTCGGCGCGCGACGGGTTGCAGCGAACAGGGAGGTGAGGTGTTCACCGGGATCATCGAGGAGGTCGGCCGCGTCGAGCGGCTCGAGCGCAGCACCGACCGCGCCCGGCTCGAGGTCGGCTGCCACGCCATCGTTCCCGACCTGTCGCTGGGTGCGTCGATCGCGGTGGACGGCTGCTGCCTCACCGTCGCTGCCGTGACTCCCACCGGCTTCGCCGCCGACCTGATGGCCGAGACGCTGCGCGCCACCGCTCTGGGCGACCTCGACGCCGGTGGGCGCGTCAACCTGGAGAGGGCGCTGGCCGCCGACGGTCGGTTCGGGGGGCACCTGCTCCAGGGCCACGTCGACGCGGTCGGGTCGGTCCTGGCTCGCGACGATCAGCCGGGGACCGTCACCCTCACCATCGCTGCGCCTGCGGCGATCGCACCGTTGGTCGCGCGGAAGGGCTCGGTCGCGGTGGCCGGTGTCAGCCTCACGGTCATCGACGTCGACGACCGCGACGGCGACGCCGCGTTCCGTGTGGGGCTGATCCCCCACACCTGCGCATCGACCACGCTGGGTGATGCACGACCTGGCGACCGGGTCAACCTCGAAGCCGACGTGCTCGCCAGGTACGTCCAACGGCTGTGCGACGGGAGGACGACGTGACGCCGACACCGACACCTACGTTCGCCAGCATCGAGGCGGCCATCGCCACGATCCGCGAGGGCGGGATGGTGGTGGTCGTCGACGACGCCGGCCGCGAGAACGAGGGTGACCTGATCATGGCCGCCGACCAGGTCACCCCGGACGCGATCGCGTTCATGGTCCGCCACACAAGCGGGGTGATCTGCCTCCCGGTCGTCGGTGAGCGGCTCGACGAGCTCGAGATCCCCCTGATGGTGGTCGACAACACCGAAGCGCACGGCACCGCGTTCACGGTCTCGGTCGACGCCAAGGACGGGGTGACGACCGGCATCAGCGCCGCGGACCGCGCACGAACCATCCGCGCGGTGATCGACGCGTCGAACGGCCCCGACGACCTGGCCCGCCCTGGTCACATCTTCCCGCTGCGGTACGTCGACGGAGGGGTGCTGCGCCGACCCGGCCACACCGAGGCCGCAGTCGACCTCGCCCGCCTCGCCGGCCGGTACCCCGCGGGGGTGATCGGCGAGATCGTCAACGACGACGGCACCATGGCGCGGCTGCCGCAGCTGCAGGAGTTCGCTGCCCAGCACCACCTGCCGCTGATCTCCATCGCGGACCTGATCGCCTACCGCCGCCGGCGCGAGCGTCTGGTCCGCCGGGTGGTGGAGACCCGCCTGCCGACCCCGTACGGGGCGTGGCGGGCGATCGGGTACGAGTCGCTGGCCGACGGCACCCACCATGTGGCGCTGCTGTACGGCGACGCCGAGGGCCAACCCGACATGCTGGTGCGGATGCATTCGGAGTGTCTCACCGGCGACGTGTTCCGCTCCCAGCGGTGCGACTGCGGGGCGCAGCTGGACCTGGCCATGGCACGCATCGCCGAGCAGGGCACCGGCGTCCTGGTGTACCTGCGTGGCCACGAGGGCCGGGGCATCGGCCTGATCCACAAGCTGCAGGCCTACCAGCTGCAGGACCACGGGGCCGACACGGTCGAGGCGAACCTGCAGCTGGGTTTCCCCGCCGACGCACGCGACTACGGCACCGGCGCGTCCATCCTCGCCGACCTCGGGCTCTCGACGCTCCGGCTGCTCACCAACAACCCGGCCAAGCGCGCCGGGCTGGAGGGGTTCGGCCTGCAGATCGTCGAGCGGGTCCCGCTGCAGGTCCGATCCAACCCCGCGAACGCCTTCTACCTCGACACCAAGCAGCACAAGCTCGGCCACCTCTTCTCGGCTGCGCCCGTCGGGGTCATCGCGTCGACGGGTGTCGGTGACCTAGCCCGGCAAGCCGACGTGGAGCGTGACGGGCTGGCCTTCGCCCCGGTGATCCCCGTGGGGACGGGTGAGGACGACGGCGCGTGAGGCAGGGCTACGCCCCCGGCCAGCCGGACGCGACCGGGCTGAGGATCGGGATCGTGGCGTCCCGGTTCAACCCGACGGTGGTCGGGCGTCTGCTCGACGGGGCGGTGGAGGCGCTGCAGGCCGTCGGCGCCCGACGCGACGACGTGCAGGTGTGGTGGGTGCCGGGCGCGTTCGAGATCCCGCTGTTGGCGCACCGTCTCGCGGCCAGCGGCTCGGTCGACTGTGTGGTGGCGCTCGGCGCAGTCATCCGCGGCGAGACCCCCCACTTCGACTTCGTCGCCGGCGAAGCGACCCGCGGGTGCGGGGCGGTCGCGCGTGAGTTCGGTATCGCGGTGGGGTTCGGCATCATCACCACCGACACCGTCGCCCAGGCCGAGGCCCGAGCCGGCGGGACGCACGGCAACAAAGGCGCCGAGGCGGCGCTCGCCGCCGTTGAGACCACGAACCTGCTGGCGCAGTTCCGCCCGTAGGTTGCGATACAGGAGTACCGCGGATGCTGAAGCTCGTGTTACCGAAGGGGTCGCTGGAGGCGGCGACCCTCGCGCTGTTCGACGACGCCGACCTGCGGCTGGACCGGGCCAGCGCCCGCGACTACTTCGCGCGCATCGACGACCCGCGCGTCGACGAGGTCGCGATCCTGCGCCCACAGGAGATCCCGCGCTACGTCGAAGAGGGCTTCTTCGACGTCGGCATCACCGGACGCGACTGGATCGAGGAGACCTCCGCCGACGTGCTGACCCTCGCGGAGCTGCACTACTCCAAGGCCACGTCGAACCCGATCCGGGTGGTGTTGGCCGTCCCCCGCGGATCGCCGTGGGAGTCGGTCGACGACGTTCCCGACGGGATCAAGATCTCCACGGAACTCCCCGAGCTGACCCGCCGCTTCTTCGAGGCGCGCGGGAAGAAGGTCAAGGTGTTCCTGTCCTACGGAGCCACCGAGGCGAAGGTCGGCAGCATCGTGGACGCCTGCGTGGACGTCACCGAGACCGGCTCGACGCTGCGCAAGAACGGGCTGAAGATCATCGCCGAGTTGCTGGTCTCACGAACGGAGCTGATCGCCAACCACGCCGCCGCCGCGGACGTCGAGAAGCGGGCCGCGATGGACGACCTGCGCACGTTGCTGCTCGGCGCGATCGACGCGCGGGGACGCGTGCTCCTGAAGCTCAACGTCGCGACCGCCGACCTCGAAGCGGTGTTGGACATCCTGCCCAGCCTGAAAGCCCCCACCATCAACCAGCTCGCGCACGAGGACGCGTACGCGGTGGAGACGGTCGTCGACAAGCGCGGCGTGAACCGGCTGATCCCGGCGCTCAAAGCCCGCGGAGCGTCGGGGATCCTCGAGGTGCCGATCACCAAGATCGTCGCCTAGCACAGCCACCACAACGGGCGCGCGTCACTCGTCCGCCCGGTCGTGGCCGGCGAAGACGCCCCCGCATGCGCCGCTAGGATGGTGGTGATCCCCATAAGCCAGGAGGTCGCCGTGCGCCGAGTCGTGTCCACCGCCGTCGCCGCGACGGCCATGCTGGCAGCCATCGGCGGACCCGCGTTCGCGGTGCAGGATCCGGGGGTGACCGTGGCGAAGGGGAACTTCACCGGGATCCTGCTCGCCCTGGTCCTCGGGCTGCTGTTCGGCACGGTCTTCACCGTGCTGGCCTACCGCCGGGTCGAGTTCGGCGAGGAGCCCGCCCACGCCGACCTGGCACACGATTCCCGTGAGGGCTTGGGCGGGCACAACGTCCCCGAGCCCGGGATCGAGGACATGCCAACCGGTGGCGGGGCCTGACCGACGAGGAGGGCGTCACATGGCGGAGACAAGCGCGCCCGGGCCGGGCGCCGGGCCGGGCGGCCAGACACAACAGCCGACCGAAGAGGAGGTCGCGGCCTACCTGGCAGAACTGCGACGGACGGACGTCACCGGCGTCGTCGCACAGTCGTTCTCCGTCCTCGCCAGCGGGGCGGAGGTGAAGCTCGGCCGGCGCGACGCGCGGCTGCTGGTCGACGCCGCTGCAGCGCTGGCCGACGCCGTCCGCTCCCACGTCGACGAGCGGTTGGTGACGCAGATGGATCAGGCTCTCGCGCAGCTGCGGACCGCGCAGGTCGACGCTGAAGGGGAACTCAACAAGCTCCGCGCCGAAGGCAAGCTGCCCGAGGAAGAGGCCGGCGACCTGCCCACCGGCGATCGTCGCGGGCAGGGGGATCCTGACGTCGCGGACGAGACCGAACCGACTCGCCCGCCGGGCAGCTCCCGGCTGTGGGTGCCCGGGCGCTGAGACGGCCGGAGACCCCAGCGGCCGCCCGGGCGTCGCGTCTCGCGCACTGGTAGCCTCGGAACGCGAACCAGAACAAGCGGGGGCCGCCACTTCGTTGCGCCTCCCACCCGGCGGGACAGCGGCGGGACCGTCGCTGACCTCCCCGGGTCGCGCGACCGGACCGGCGCTGCACCCTCACGGGTGGCGCGATCCGACCGACGGCGGCGACGGCCGCCGTCTTGGTGTTTCGCGGGCGGCAACGAACAGGAGGGAGCAGCATCAACGAGGAGCCACGGCTCAACGAGGAGATCCACGAGCGCGAGGTCCGCTTGATCGGGCCTGACGGGGACCAGATCGGGATCGTGTCGCTCGCCGAGGCGCTGCAGTTCGCGCGCCAGCGCGAGATGGATCTGGTCGAGGTCGCACCGCAGGCGCAGCCGGTCGTGTGTCGGGTGATGGACTACGGCCGGTTCAAGTACCAGGAGGCCCAGCGGCAGAAGGAAGCCCGCAAGAAGCAGAGCCGCATCGAGGTCAAGGAGATCAAGATGCGGCCGAAGATCTCGGACAACGACTACTCGACCAAGGCCGGTCACGTCGCGCGGTTCCTGAAGGACGGCGCGAAGGTCCGTGTCACCATCATGTTCCGTGGTCGTGAGGTGACCCACCCGGAGATCGGCAAGTCCCACCTGGACCGCCTCGCCGAGGACATGAGCGACCTCGCCACCGTCGAGTCGGTTCCCACCGTGGACGGTCGGAACATGGTGATGGTGCTCGCACCCCGCCGGGAGCGTGCCAAGAAGGAGGAGGCGGCCAGCTGATCGGCGGTCGCCCCGAACGACGACTGCACAGGGGCCAGACGTGAAACAGAAGACCCACAGCGGCGCCAAGAAACGCTTCCGGGTCACCCGGACCGGGAAGGTGCTTGGTCGCAAGCGCAACAAGAACCACCTGCTGGAGAAGAAGAGCTCCCGCCGCAAGCGGCGTCTGACGGGGCCGTTCGAGTTGGCGAACGCACCGGCGAAGCGGGCCAAGAAGCTGCTCAACAAGTAGCACGAACGATCCGAGGAGGGAGCGCGATGGCACGGGTCAAGCGCGGTGTCCACAGCAAGAAGAAGCACCGTGAGGTCCTGGAGCGTGCCAAGGGCTTCCGTGGCGCACGCAGCCGGCGCTACAAGGCGGCCAAGGAAGCCGTCATGCACGCCGAGCGGTACGCCTACCGCGACCGGCGTCGACGCAAGGGCGACTTCCGCAAGCTTTGGATCACCCGGATCAACGCGGCAGCCCGCCAGGACGGCCTGTCGTACAGCCGCCTGGTTCACGGCCTGAAGCTCGCCGAGGTCGAGGTCGACCGCAAGGTGCTGGCGGACCTCGCGGTCCACGATCCCGGTGCGTTCTCCCAGCTGGTCGCGACCGCCAAGACAGCGCTCGGCGACGACCAGGCGTGACAGCCGGGACGGTCGAGGTCCACTCGCCGCGGAACCCGCGCGTCAAGGCGGCGGCGGCGCTGGCCCGGCGCAAGACCCGCGACGCCGAGCAGCGCTACCTCGTCGAGGGCCCGCGCGCGGTCCGTGACCTGCTGACGTCCGGCGATGTCGATGAGGTGTTCGCGGTCCCCGGAGCGGCCGCCGATCTCCGAGCGGCGGCGGACGCGGCCGGCGTGCGCCTCACGGTGGTCGACGAGCCGGTGCTGCGCCACGTCGCGGACAGCATGACCCCGCAGGGCGCCGTCGCTGTCGCCCGCCAGCGCCGGGCCGACCTCGCCGACGTCGTCGGACGCGGACATCTGATCGTCCTGCACCAGGTCGCCGACCCGGGCAACGCCGGGACCGCCATCCGGACCGCCGCTGCCTCCGGCGCAGCCGGGATCGTGCTCACCGCCGGGTCGGTCGACCCGTGGAACCCCAAGGCGGTCCGTGCCTCCGCAGGGGCGGTGGCCCGTCTTCCGATCGTCACCGGGATCGCCACGGAAGACGTCCTGGTGGCCTGTGCCGCTGCGGACCAGACACGGGTGGCCCTGGACGTGGCCGGAGCAACCGCGATCGACGCGCCCGGGGTCCTCGCGCCGCCGGTGGCTCTGCTGTTCGGCAACGAAGCGCACGGGCTACCGACGCAGGTGATCGAGACGGTCGACGAGGTCGTCGCCATCCCACTGCTCGGCCCGGTCGAATCGCTGAACCTCGCCGCGTCGGTCGCCGTCGCGGCGTACGCCGCCGCTCGCGCCGGCGTGAGCGGAGCGGACCGATGAACGCGCACGGCGGAGCGGAAACCACGCTCCCGACCGGGGACCTGGCAGCCTACGAGCTGCTGCCCGAAGCGGTGGTGGTGATCGATGCCGACCAGCGCATCGCCTTCTGCAACACCCGAGCGGGGTTCCTGCTCGGCGTCGCGCCCGACGCCGCCGGGAAGCCGCTGACCGACGTCCTCACCCTGATCGACGACACCGGCACGGACGTGGCCAGGTGCCTGCGGCCTGCGAGCGCGGTCACAGACCGTCTGGCGGAGCGTCTGCTGAAGGTCAGACTGCCCGGCGGTCGCCTGCGTCCGGTCACGGTGGCCGGGGCACGCCTCCCCAACGGTGGAGCGGTCGTGACGTTCCGCAACGCCGGCCGCCAGCAGCGGCTCGACGCCGCACGTAGCGACCTCATCGCGACCGTCTCGCACGAGATCCGCTCCCCGCTGACCAGCGTCAAGGGCTTCACCCGGACGATGCTGGCCAAGTGGGACCGGTTCAGCGACGAGCAGAAGCGGCAGATGCTGGCCACGATCGACGCCGACGCTGACCGCGTCACGCGGCTGCTCACGGAACTGCTCGACGTCGCCCGCATCGATGCGGGCCGGGTGCAGCTGCACCGGGTCAGGCTCGACGCGGTCGCAGCGGTGGAGCGGGTGGTGGACAAGGCCGCGCACGACGACGACGCCCGTCCCATCACGATCCAGTCGTCGGGGCGGCCGACCGTGTTCGTCGATCCCGACAAGCTCGAGCAGGTCCTGACCAACCTCGTCGAGAACGCGCTGCGCTACGCGCCCCACAGCCCGGTGCGGGTGGAGGTCATCGACCGTGGCGAGGATGTGGAGATCGCGGTGCACGATCGCGGCCCCGGGATCCCTGGTGACCAGCAGCGGCAGATCTTCGCGAAGTTCTCGCGAGGCCGCGAGACCCGCCGGACGGGGACGGGCCTCGGGCTGTACATCACCAAGGGACTGGTCGAGGCTCACGGCGGTCGGGTTTGGGTCGAGTCCGAGCCGGGCGACGGTGCGACGTTCCGGGTCGCGCTGCCCAAGCGCGCGTCAGAGACGGCGATGGGCGCCGGGGGCGACCACGGTTAGTCTCGCACCCCGAACCGAGGTGAGCCTCTCACCGACGCTCCACAGGAGCGGCGCGAGAGAGCTGTCTTAGGTTTCCTAAGACCGCGACGGAGGTGTATCACTGAGCGACGTTCTCCAGGCCGAGGAGCTCGATGCGCTGCAGGACCAGGCCCTGCACGACATCGATCGGGCGGGCGACCTCGACACGCTGGAGGCGGTCCGTGTCGAGCACACCGGCCGGCGCAGCCGGTTGGCGCAGATCCAGCGGCAGCTCGGCGACCTACCGCCCGACCAGCGGCGTGAGCTCGGCGCCCGGGTCAACGCCTTCCGTCAGGCGTTCGACGAGGGGTTCCACGCCCGCCAGCGCGCCCTGCAGGAAGCGGAGGTGCAGCAGCGCCTCGCCCGCGAGCGGCTCGACCTGACCCTCCCGCCGCGGCGGGTCCGCCCCGGCCGCCCGCACCTGCTCACCCAGGTCGAACACGAGATCGTCGATGCGTTCATCGGACTGGGCTACCGGGTCGCGGAAGGGCCCGAGGTCGAGGACGCCGTCTACAACTTCGACCTGCTCAACATCCCGCCCGACCATCCCGCACGGCTGGAGATGGACACGGTCTACGTCGACAGCGCTGCGGGAATCTTGCTGCGCGCCCACACCTCCCCGGTGCAGGCGCGCGTCATGCTGACCGAGCGGCCACCGATCGCCGTGGTCGTGCCCGGTCGTGTGTTCAGGAACGACGCGCCCGACGCGACCCACAGCCCGGTCTTCCAGCAGGTGGAGGGGCTGGCCGTCGCCGCCGGTCTGACCATGGCCGATCTCCGCGGCACGCTGCAGGCCTTCGCCCGGGCGCTGTTCGGCGCGGACCGCGACGTGCGGCTGCGCCCGTCGTTCTTCCCGTTCACGGAACCGTCCGCGGAGGTCGACGTCAGCTGCGCGTTCTGCGGCGGGACGGACCCGTCCTGCCGGGTGTGCTCGGGAACCGGATGGATCGAGATCCTGGGGGCCGGGATGGTCGACCCCAACGTCCTGTCCGCCTGCGGGCACGACCCCGCCGACGTCTCCGGTCTGGCGTTCGGGGTCGGCATCGAACGGGTCGCGATGCTGCGCCACGGTATCGGCGACATCCGCGAGTTCTACGAGAACGACGCCCGCTTCCTGGAACGGTTCTAGGGCCACCATGCGCGTCCCACTGTCCTGGCTCGCCGAGTTCGTCACGGTCCAGCTGCCGCTCGACGAGCTGCTGGAGGTGATGGGCCGCAACGGTCTCGAGGTCGAGGAGGTCCGCACCCCCGGTGCCGGTGTGCGTGACGTGCGGCTGACCAGGGTGGTGGAGGTCGCTGAGCATCCCCGCGCCGACAAGCTGGTCGTGGTCACGGTCGACGACGGCGACGGCCAGCGCACGGTCTGCGCCGGGGCGCGGAACATCGCGCCCGGCGACCTCGTCCCGCTGGCCGCGCCCGGGGCCACGCTCCCCGACGGGCGGGGCGGGACGCTCACGATCGAGCGCCGCGACATGCGCGGCGTCGTCAGCGACGGGATGCTGTGCTCGGCGCGTGAGCTGCAGGTCGCCGACGACCACGCCGGCATCATGGTCGTCGACCCGGCCGAACTCCCCGGGCGGGCCGCACCCGGCACCGACATCCACGCGCTCATGCCGCTGGGCGAACCGGTGATCGAGGTCGCCATTCCCGCCGACCGTGGCGACCTGCATTCGGTGTACGGCGTGGCCCGCGACCTGGCCGCGATCCTGGACGTCGAGCTCGCCCCGCCGCCGGATCCCACGGGCTCATCCCACGTCCGCGGCGACCACGGCACCGTCCCGATCACCGTCGACGCTGCCGACGGGTGCAGCCGGTACGTGGGGTGGGTGGTGGGCGACGTCGTCCCAGGCCCGTCGCCGTGGTGGCTGCGGCGACGGTTGGAGGTGTGCGGGATCCGGTCGCTGACCAACCTGGTCGACGTGACCAACTACGTGATGCTCGAACTCGGCCAGCCACTGCACGCCTTCGACCTGGCCACGTTGGCCGGACCCGCGATCGTCGTGCGCTGGGCGGTGCCGGGGGAGCAGCTGACGACCCTCGATGGACGCACCCGGCAACTGCAGCCCACCGACCTGGTGATCGCCGACCGCGACCGGGCGGTGGCGCTGGCAGGGGTGATGGGCGGCCGCGACACCGAGGTCGGGACCACCACCCGCGACGTCCTGCTGGAGTCGGCCACGTTCGACCCGGCGGCGGTGCGCCGCACCGCGCGCCGGCTCGGCGTCCCGTCGCAGGCCAGCGTCCGCTTCGAGCGCGGTGTCGACCCTGAGGGCGCC
>JALYHG010000217.1 GCA_030776725.1 Actinomycetota bacterium | reverse complement strand
CCACCGCCCAGTCAAGGAGCGAACACTCATGGGCATGCGGATGAGCGCCGGCGCGGTGGGTGCCGTGATCGTGGCTGCTGTGGCGTGGCTGCTGGTCGGCCCACAGCAACTGGGCGGGCCGATCGCGGTCGTGTCCACCTACGGCCACAGCATGCTGCCCACCTACCAGCCACACGACCTGGTGCTCCTCCGCCGCGCCAGCGACTACCGCGTCGGGGACGTGATCGCCTACCGCAGCGGCGAGCTGGACACCGTCGTGCTGCACCGGGTCATCGACCGTGACGGCGACCAGTTCGTCACCCAAGGCGACAACAACGACTGGGTCGACCAAGACCGCCCCACCCGCGACGACGTCATCGGGCGGGCGTGGCTGTCGGTGCCCCAGGCCGGGCGTGTGCTGAACCTTCCCACCCCCGCCCGCCTAGCCGTGCCGTTGGTCCTCGCGGTCGGCGCCGGCGGCGGCATCGCCGGTCGTCGCGCCCGTCGCAGGCGGCAGCGAGACACAAGAACCGCGCCGCTTGAAAAGACCAGCCGCACGCACGCATCCCACCGCGCCTGGGGCGGGCGTCCCCGTCAGCTCGTGGCGATCGCAGCTGCGGGGCTGGTGGTGGCCACGGGGCTCGGAGCGGTGGCCTTCACCCGCCCCACCCGACAGCCGGGGACGGTGGCGTTCACCCACCACGCGACGTTGGACTACACCGCCGTGACCGATCCGGGGCCGGTGTACCCCGACGGCAAGCTCCACACCGGCGACCCGATCTTCCTCCGCCTGATCGACGACGTCGAGCTGGCGTTGACGTGGCGGCTCGACGGTCCCGCAACCGCCGACATCACCGGATCCGGTCAGCTGCTGGTCGAGATCACCGACGCCAGCGGCTGGCGACGCACGTTGCCCGCCGGCAAGCGCACGTCGTTCACCGGCAACCAGGCCACCCTCGAAGGCCGACTCGACCTGACTGCGCTACGGGCCCTGGCCGGGGAGGTCCACGCCGCCACCGGGATGCCGGGAGGCGGGCAGCTGCTGGGCGTGACCGCCGACCTCCAGGTCGACGGCGCGGTCGCGGGGGCACCGCTGTCAGCCCGGTTCGCGCCGACCGCCACCTTCCAGCTCGACGAGCTGCGGATGGTGGTCGCCACACCGTCGAAGGCGTCCGGCGACGACCCTCAGACATCCGGCGGCGACGACGCCACCACGCTCACGTTGTCCGACACGGGCTCGGTCACGGTTCCCGACCAGCGTCCATCCCGCGTGGAGATCGCCGGTCACGGGATCGCGGTGGGGACCGCCCGCGTCGTCGCGGTCGTCGTGGCAGGCGCCGCGCTCACAGCGGCGGCGGCAGCCGCCCGGGCGGCCAGGCGCGACCGCCAGCAGACAGAACCCGACCGCATCCATGACCGCTACCGCCACCAGCTGCTCGACGTGGCCGGGATCGCCCCAGCGCAGGGCCGAACCCAGGTGGAGGTCACCACCATCGAAGCGCTCGCTGCGCTCGCGCAGCATGCCGAGCAGCCCGTCCTGCACCTGGCCACCCGCGACGGCACCCACCTGTATCTGGTGGAAACCAGCGCGACGCGCTACCGCTACCGACCCCGCCACCCATCCCCAACCGCGGTCGGCGCTCACAGCCCGCCGCCGGTCGCCGAGGCGCAACGGCGTGCTGCCGCAGACCTCGACCACACGGCTTCGCCACCGCCAACGACGTGACACCGCCCGCCATCAACGAAGGCCCACCGATGCGTACAGCTCTCACCGCATACCTGCTCGTTGCCGCCACTGCCCTGGCCGTGATGGTGGCGGACGGACGCTCTTCGGCGATCCTCGCCGCGGCCGATCCTGGGGACGGGACCGCCATCAGCGTCAGCTCCGGAGAGCACACCGTGACCAAGATCGTCTACACCGTCGACCCCCACGACTCCGCCGTCGTCTCGCAGGTCGACCTCCATCTCGCCGGCGCGGTGGTTGCCCTCAGCGACGCCAAGGTCCGACTCACCACGTCTGGCGGCTGGTACGGCTGCAGCATCGGCCCTGTGAACGACAACGGGACAGCCGAGAACCTCACCGACGACCACACACCGCTGACCTGCACCACGACCGGGTCCAAGACGTCGCGTTCGGCGCCCAAGGCAGTGACCGTGATGGTCAGCCACTCCGCGGCCTGACCGCATGCACCTGCACTTTCCAGCCGACGGCGGAGGGTTCGGGATGCGCGACGAGTGGGAGAGCGTCGCGCAGCTGCACCAGCACGGCGTCATCGACGACGAGTTCCCTGCCGCCGCACCACGCACGGCCCAGCGGCTTGCGTCAGCCGACGGCGGCCGGCGACAGACACTGCCCCCGACACCGGTGCGGTTCGACAGCGTGTACACCAGCCGGCCCCTTACGGGGGAGGCCTTCGTTGACCGAACCAGCCTCGAGCCGCTTGGCGAGGGAGCGACGTGGCTCGTGCTGATGTCCGCGGCGTTGTTCGGGCTGGTCGCATTGGCCTCGTGGGCGCGGTCGATAAACACCGTGCACGAGTACTTCGTCGCGACCGGGCTGTGCGCGATCGCGCTAGCGGCCGCCACTGCCTTCGCGACCATCCGGTTGTCCCGGGCGATAAGGACCCGCAGGCACTGACAACCGCGACAACACGACGGCGGCACGCCACGGAGGAAGCAACAGCACGAGGGGCTCTTCGACGCACCCAGCATCCCAGCATCCCCGCAAGGCGACCCGGACGCGACGTCGTCCGGGGTCCGCTCATCGCCGATGGTGGTCTAACGGAAGCGCTAGGCGGACAGGATCCGCGCGGCGTCACCGCGGACGAGGACGTCCCGGCGGGTCCCGGAGTTCGGTGCTGCGGCGGTCGTCGTCACCCCTGCGGCTCGGCCGGCACCGGCTCCACGTCGGACGGTCGGTTGCGGGGCTCGGCTTTGCCTCGCCCGGATGGATCCGGCGGCTGGGAACCGCGACCGGGTTCCGCCGGCGGCGCCTCGGCCGGGGCCTGGCCGGATGGCTGCGACGAGGGCGGCTCCGACCTGGCTTCGGCCGGCGCGCGACCGCCCGGTTCCGGCTGCGAGGGCGGCGCGCCTTGGTCGCGGTCGGGAGCAGCTGGCTGTGGTGGCTGTGTCCGCCGATCGGTGGATCCGCCGCTGCGGTCCGGGCTGACACCACCCGGCTGCTCGTTGCTGTTGGCGGGTGGGCGACCGGAGGCGGGCGGGGCACCGGAGG
>JALYHG010000216.1 GCA_030776725.1 Actinomycetota bacterium | reverse complement strand
CTCGTGCTCAACGCGCGCGGGGAGACGGTGGACTTCGCCGGGGGTGAAGCCGCGTTCTACGGCCACGGGTTCGCCGCCCACCGCGAGGAACCCCCGCCCGACGACCTGGTGCTGGGCCCCACCTTGTTCGTCAGCGGGACGTCCATGGCCGCACACCGGCGCCTGTTCCTCGACGTCGGCGGGTTCGACCAGGACTACTTCGCCTTCTTCGAGGACGTCGACTTCGGTTGGCGGCTGTGGGTCATGGGCTACGAGGTGTGGTTCGTCCCGACGGCGGTGGTCCACCACCGCCACCACGGCACGATCGAGCGGTTCGGCGAACCGCGCGAGCGCTACCTGCTCGAACGCAACGCGCTGGCGACCATCTTCAAGAACTACGGCGACGACACGCTGGCGCGGACGCTCCCGGCGTCGGTGATCTTGAGCATGCTCCGCGGCTTCTTCAACGAGGGCAGCGATCTCGGTGACTACCGCATCACCAGCGAAGACGAGCCGGAACCGGAGCCGCACGTCACCCCGATGACCGGCGCGCACCTGGCGGCGCTCCGCGACTTCGGGTTGTGGCTGGAGCCGCTCCGGAAGAAGCGCGGCGAGGTGCAGCAACGTCGGCGACGCGACGACCGCGACATCATGCGGCTGTTCCGCAAAGCCGTGACCCCCAACGTCCCCGACGCCACGTTCCTCACCGTCTTCCAGGCCGCGGTCGACACCTTCGACCTGATGTGGCACGCCACCACCCGTCAGCGCGTGCTGATCCTCACAGCGGACAGCGTCGGCCCGAAGATGGCCGGACCGGCGATCCGTGCCTGGGAGATGGCCAAGACGCTGGCACGGGAGCACGAGGTCGTCCTCGGCGCGATGAGCGCACCCAAGGCGTCCCACCGATCGTTCAAGACCGTGCACTTCGACGCCGGGAACGCCGAACGGTGGATCGGGTGGGCGGAGGTGATCGTGGTGCAGGGCTTCATCATGTACCACTTCCCGGAGATCGCCGAGTCGGACAAGGCCGTGGTCGTCGACATCTACGATCCCTTCCACATCGAGGCGATCGTGCTCCGCCGTGACGATCCGCCCGACGAGCGGTGGCGGACCTTCAAGAGCGACAAGGACGTGGTCAACGACCAGCTCATGCGCGGCGACCTGTTCCTGTGCGCATCGGACAAGCAGCGGGATTTCTGGCTGGGGCAGCTCGCCGCCGTCGGGCGGATCAACCCCGCCACCTACGACCACGACCCGGATCTGCGCGGACTACTGTCGGTCGCTCCGTTCGGGCTCCCGACCGACCCCCCACACCAGCAGCGGCACGGGATCAAAGGTGCGGTCGACGGCATCGGCGAGGACGACGTCGTGCTGCTGTGGGGCGGAGGGATCTACAACTGGTTCGACCCGGTGACGTTGATCCGGGCGGTCGCCAAAGCCGCCACCGACGAGCCGCGGCTGAAGCTGTTCTTCCTCGGCACCGCCCATCCCAACCCCGACGTCCCCACGATGGTCCGTGCCTCCGACGCGCGTCGCGTCGCCGAGGAGCTCGACGTGCTGGGCTCCCACGTGTTCTTCAACGACGGTTGGGTGGACTACGACGACCGCGCCAACTACCTGCTCGACGCCGACGTGGGGGTCTCCACGCACTTCCTGCACCTCGAGACGGAGCTGTCGTTCCGGACCCGGATCCTCGACTACCTGTGGGCCGGTCTCCCGATCGTGTGCACCGAGGGGGATTCGCTGTCGCGACTGGTGCGCCGACACGACCTGGGCGAGGTGGTGCGATCGCAGGACGTCGACGACCTGGCCAGCGCCCTGCTACGCATCGCCGACCGCGAGCGCTTCGCCGAGGCCCAGCGCAACGTCGCGGAGCTCGCCCCGACCATGACGTGGGAGCGGATGCTCGAGCCGCTGATCGAGTTCTGCCGGTTCCCGCGCCGCGCGCCCGACGTCGAACGACCCGACAACCCCTACGTCAACGTGGGGAAGATCAAGCGCCGGCGCCGCTCGCCGGTGCAACTCGCGCGTCGTTTCGTCGAGGTCACTCAGGACAAGGGGCTGGCCAACGCCGTGCGCATGGCGCGCAACTCCATCCGGGTGCGTGCCGGTGTGGCCCGGAAGCGTCGCGAGGTCCACCGGAGCTGATGGGCCGCGCCACCGCGCCTCGCTCGCGGACCCACCACCGACCGGTCGGTACGGCATCCCGGGGCTCGGCCCTGGCGGCGTTCCGCGATCCGGTCTGGGGTGCGACGTTCACCCGGTGGGGGCTGGTCGGGATCCTGGTACGCCTGCTGCTCCTGCCGGTGGGCGTGAGCTCGGACATGCTCGCGGTGTACTGGCGCTCCCACGTGATCGCCTTCCACGGCGGGGTGTTCGAGCGCTACCTCGTGAACATGGGCAGCCACGCTGTGCACGCGGCGTGGCTGCGGGTCGGCCAGCCACTGATGGGGCCGGTCGACCAGCTGTGGACCCACCCGTGGTGGTGGGCCGAGCCGGTGGCGCTGGTGCCCAGCCACGTCAACGCGCTCCTGGCCCGCCCCGACGCCGCCCGGGTGCTCACGCTGTTGAAGCTGCCGTACACCCTCGCCGACGTCGCCGCCGGACTGGTGCTCCTGGCGTTGCTGTGGCCGCGCGACGGCCCGGTCAGCGACGACGCAGCCCGGCTCGCCCGGCGCACCTGGATCCTGTGGATGCTGTCGCCCGCTGCGCTGTACGCGACGCTGATCTTCGGACGGTACGAATCGTTCCCGGTCCTGGCGGTCCTGGCGGCGTTGCTCCTGACTGAGCGGCGCCACACGCTGACCGCGGCCATCGTGCTGGGGCTGGCCGTGACGTTGCGCACGTACCCGATCGTGCTCATCCCGGTGTTCGCGCTCATCCTGTACCGCGACCTACCACGCCAGGTCGGGTGGGCGGCGTTGGCCGTGGCACCCTTCGCCGCGACCATGGTGGCCAACCGGGTCGTCGGCGGCAGCTACGGGGAGCTCGCCACGGTCGGTGACTACCCGTTCGGCGGGAACTGGTTCGCCTTCGCGCTACAGCCTGACAGAGGCGGTCCCGGCGTGCTGCTGTTCGCGGCCGCGCTGCTGGCGTTGGGTGGGTACCTGCTGGGGCGGAGCCGCGGCTGGTGGGGGGACGGGGTGGTGGCGACCGGGGACCTGTGGCGCTGGGTGGCGTTGGCGCACCTGGCGATGTTCGCGTTCGCGCAGTTCAGCGCCCACTACCTGGCGTGGATCGTGCCCGCCGTCGCGCTGGTCGCCGGACGCACACCCGCCCGTGGCGTGGTGCCCCTGCACGTGGCGCAGGTCGCGGGCGTGTTCGTCGCTGCGGCGGTGCTGTGGGGCGGTGGGCTGTTCGCCGGGGCGCTCGGCGGGTTGGGCGACACCGCCCGCGACCTGCTCCCGTTCGGTCCGCTCTTGGAGGGTCCGCGTGGCAAGCAGGTCGCGGATCTGGCGTGGACGACGTTCTGGGTCGCGACCCTGGCGATCGCGGTGCCGTTGCTCCGCGACAGCCTCCGCCCCGGTCGAGCGGGCCGTCCGCTCACCGCCGAGGGATGACAGCGGACGCCACCGCAACCGAGGCTGCGTCGCGGGACCGGCTCGCGGGCGTCTTGCACGTCGCCACGCTCGTGGTCGGGTTCACGTTCTCCCTGGCTCTCGGCGGGCAGCAGTGGTTCCGTGCCGACGAGTGGACGATCCTCACCGACCGCAGCGCCGGGGATGCGCTGCAACCACACAACGAGCACTGGTTCACGTTCCCGATCCTGGTGCTACGCGGCCTGTTCGCCACCATCGGGCTGGACAGCTACCTGCCGTACGTCCTGCCGACCGTGGTGCTGCACGTGATCAGCGCTCATCTGGTGTGGCGGATCATCCGCCGAGGCGGCGGCGACGCGTGGGTGGCGACGGTCGCCGCCGCGGTCGTCCTCACGCTCGGGGCGGGGTTCGAGAACGTCACCCTCGCGGTGCAGGTGGCGTTCACCGCTCCGCTGGCGCTCGGGCTCGGTCACGTCCTGCTGGTCGACCACCCGGGTCCGGTCGGCCGCCGGGACGCGCTCGGGGCGGTCGTCGGCACGGTGGCGGTCGCGTGGTCGGGGATCGGTCCGGTCATGGTCGCCGCCGCCGCCCTGACCGCCGCGCTGAGACGAGGTTGGTGGGCCGCGGCCGTCGCGGCCGGACCGCCGGGGGTCGTGTACGCAACCTGGTGGCTGGCGGTGGGACGCGGAGCGGTCGGCGCGCTCCCGCCCCCCGCAGCCGTGGCGACGTTCGTGGCGACGGGTCTCACCCACGCTGCCGGGGAGACGTTGCACATCGGAGCGTGGGGGGCGGTGGCGCTCCTCGTCCTCGTCGGCTGGTTGGTGTGGCGGTGGCGCCTGGCCCGCGGCCCGGCGGCGGCGGTCTTCGCCTGCGCGGCCGCTGCCGTGGTCGCGCTCCTGGCCGGCGGTGTGCTGCGAGCCGATGACGATCCGGGCCTGGCACGCTCGTCGCGGTACGCGGCGGTCGCGGCCACGTTGCTCCTCCCGGCCGCGGGATGGGCGCTGGGACGTGCCGCCGCGCGCCGCCCACCCGTGCGC
>JALYHG010000215.1 GCA_030776725.1 Actinomycetota bacterium | reverse complement strand
CGAGGAGGCGGCGCAGACGCTCGTCTCGGACCTCGCGGACGGCGTCGGTGAACACCCGGTGCAGCGGTGGGCTGTGCGTGTCGAGCTGGCGGAGGCGCTGGGTGAGCTCCTCGGCGAGGTCGTGGCGACGGTCGCGTTCCGGGTCGCTGGTGGCGTGGCGGGGCGGGACCTGCTCGGAGATGCCGACCAGGCGGGCCAGCTCGCGGACGGCCGGATGGCGATCGCCGAGGTCGACACGGAGGCGGGCAAGAGTCGGGCGGAAGACATCGGCGTACGTCGCGGGATCCAGCGGCAGACGGTCGCCGGGGACGTGCAGGTGCAGCCCGTCGTCGTCGAGGGCCAGCGTGATGTCCCCGGCGTCGATCGCCTCGTCGAGTGGACGTCCCAGGATCGGCAACACCACCCGGCCGTCGCCCGCCTCCCAGTCGATGTCGAACGACGACGCCTGCGCCGACGCGGGGCCGTGCGTCAGCACATCGACCCACCACGGGTTCTCGGTGCTGGCAGCGAGGTGGTTGGGGACGATGTCCAGCAGCACCCCGCGGCGGCGGCCGGTCAGCGCCGCGGCGAGCGTGGCCATGCCTTCGTCGCCGCCGAGCTCGGGGTTGATCCGCGTCGGGTCGGTGACGTGGTAGCCGTGAGCGGCGCCGCGCGGGGCCGTGAGGATCGGCGACAGGTACACGTCGCCGACGCCCAGGTCGGCGAGGTAGTCCACGATCGCTGCAGCGGCGCGCAGGTCGAACCGCGCGCCGAGCTGGAGGCGGTAGGTCGCTGTGGGGACGTACATGTCGGCGCCGACTACACGGGGCCGGCAGCGACCGCGACGCCGAGCGCGTCACCGAGGACCTCGATCTGCGCCCTCCAGGCGGCCGCGGCCGCGTCGCCGGCGTGCGCCCGGCCGACCAGGTCGGGGTAGATCAACTGCAGCATGTCGTAGAACAGCTTCTGGGCGCGCCACAGGTCCACGTCGAACGGCAAGGATCGCGTCATCTCCGCCAGCGTGGTGGTGTGGCGCAGCGCCGCACGTTCCGCCTCACCGAACTGGCGGAACAACGACGGTTCGGTCAACCTCCGCGCCAGCTGCTCGACCAGCGACTCCAGCGTCGCGCTCACGGTGCGGGTGAGCCGGACGGTGTCGAGGTCGATGCCCCACGCTCGGGCGTCATCCAGGAGCGCCTGGACCTGCTGCGGGTCGACGTCATCGGCGGTCAGCGCCCGTTGCAGGTCGTCGTTGACGACCACGTCTGCGGCCCGCTGGAAGGTCCGCGGCAACGGTGCGCCCAGGTCGGTGAGGTAGCGCATGAGCGGTGCCCGCGGTCGGAAGATGGCCCGGTAGGCGGCACGGGCATCCTCGACGGAGGAGTCGAGGATGGTGCCCAGGATGCGGCGCTGCTCGTCGCGGAACAGGCTCGGCAGGGAGTGGCGCTGGTCGCCGAAGTGCCGCCCGAGGCGACGGATCACCGCGGGGAAGTCCGCGACGGCGAAGACCTCGCCGAGCTCGGCGGCCATCGCGTCGTAGTCGGCGTCTTGACCGACGTCGCGGACCCCGGCGTCGATGTTGTGATCACCGAGGTGGAGCACCGCGTACTCCAGGCGGGCGGCCTCGGCGGTGATCACCGACCGCACCGTCACCCGCCCGACCGCGAGACGAGCAGCCCCTGCGGTCAGCGTCCGTCCGCGCTCGCGTCGGACGGTGTAGTTGGGGATCTGCGGCTGGCCGTCGAACAGGGAGCTGACCACCTGGTTGACCGCGACCTTGGCCGGGTCGACGATGGCGGGGCGGACATGGCGGTCGTACACGTCGCGCCCGACGCCCTCGGCGGGGTCGTTGCTGCGGGCGCGGGCGAGCCGGTCCAGGAACCCACCTTCGAGGTCGACCCCCAGCACCTCACCGGCCAACTCGATCGCCCGGCCGGCGTACTGCAACACCTGGATCGTCTCGATCCGGGCCAGGTCGTCGAAGAACCACCCGCAACTGGTGTACATCAGCATGGCGTGGCGCTGCAGCTGCAGCAGCTTCCACACCTCGGTACGGCCCCGGTCGTCCAGCGGCCGGTGGGCGTGATCGTCGAGGAAGACGCCAGTCGCGCTGCGGTCGAGGAGCACGTGGATGTAGTCGTCACGGGCCGCCCACGGGTCGGCCAGCGTGATCCCGGCACGACGCTCGAAGTGGTCGTTCATCTCGTCGCGGAGCCAGTCCAGGGCGTCGCGGAGAGGGGCACGCCAGCCCTGATCCCACGCGGCGTGGCCGCCGCCGGCGCAGCCACAGTCCGACCGCCAACGCTCAACGCCGTGCGCGCAGCTCCACGACGTGTCCTCGGCGATCTGCAGCTCGTGGCGGGGCGGGTGCCGCTCGAGGAACTCCCCGTAGTTGGTCAGCTCAACATCGGGGGCGGACTGCAGCTGGTGCAGGGCGAACGCCAGCGCCATGTCGCCGTGGCGGTGATGGTGGCCGTAGCTCTCCCCGTCGGTGGCGATGTGCACCAGCTGCGGGCCGCCGTGGTCGCGGAAGGCACCGACGAGCCGTTCGGCGAGGCGCCGACCGTCGGACAGCAGCCCCTCGAACGCCACCGCCCGCGAGATCGGCCCGTCGTAGACGAACGCGGCCAGCTGCGCTCCCGACGGCAGCGCCACGCGGTAGGCGACGCTGGTGTCGACGTCACCCGCGGTGACCTCAGCGAACGAGCGTTGACCGTTGCGGCGCACCCGCCGGACCTGGTGTGGCGCGAGGATCGTGAACCGGATGCCGTGCTCGGCCAGCGACTCGAGCGTGTCGACGTCGACGGCCGTCTCGGGCAGCCACATGCCCTCGGGATCCCGACCGAAACGGTGACGGAAGTCCGCGACCCCCCACGCCACCTGTGTGCGTCGATCGCGAGGGTTGGCCAGGGGCATGATCACGTGGTTGTAGGCTTGGGCCAGCGCGGAGCCGTGCCCGGAGAAGCGCTTCTGGCTCTCTTGATCGGCATCCACGATCGCCTGGTAGACGTCGGGGGCGGCGCGGGCCATCCACGCCAGCAACGTCGGGCCGACGTTGAAGCTGATCCGTCCGTAGTTGTTGATCACATGAGCGATGCGGCCACTGTCGTCGAGGACCCGCGACGCCGCGTTCGTCGGGTAGCACTCGGCGGTGATGCGCTCGTTCCAGTCGTGGTAGGGGTACGCCGAGTCCTGCACCTCGACGGAACCCAGCCACGGGTTCTCGCGGGGCGGCTGGTAGAAGTGCCCGTGGATGCAGACGTA
>JALYHG010000214.1 GCA_030776725.1 Actinomycetota bacterium | reverse complement strand
CCGGCCAGCTCCGGGTGACGACCCAGGCGGACATCGGCGATCTACCGCTGCATCGGCACGAGCTGGTCATCGGCGACCGACCCGGATGGAACGGTCCCGCCGCCCTGGGAGGTGCGAAGATGTACGGAACGCTCCTGGTCGCAGGGGCCCGGCTGCCACACCCGGTCACCGCGTCATCGGCACGCGACGACGGAGTGCGCTGGGTCCGAATGCCGCTGGAGGGTCCCGGCATGCTCGCCACCGCCACGGACTCGCGGGCGCGGCCCCTCGACGGCGTCCTCGACAGCATCATCGCGCATGGTCACCCGCCGACCCCCAGCGACCCTGCCTAGCAGTGCCGCCAGATATGGAGGAAAATCCGCCATGGCCGAGGCGAAGCTCGCGCGACTCGCCTCGACAAAACTCAGCGCCCGTGACCTCTCGTTCAAGCCAACCGCCGAGGCCCACCCGGCTGACCCATCGGTCCGCCGATACACCGTGCACGATCACGGCACAAACGACCGTCCACCGGGCCGTGTTGTTCAACTGTTGCGCCATACAGCCGTGGCGTATCGGGCGATACACGCAGATCTAGAGCTGAACGTCGACCACGTCACCGTGCGCAACGGGACCGACACCGACGCTATGCGCTACTGCGATGTTGGCGAAGCGAGCCCATATCCACGGCTTCAGCGGGCAGCGCCAGAGCGGAAGAGCCGGATACCGCGCCCATTCAGGGCATCAAGCTCGCCTCTGAATCGAACGCGCTCTGCAGCCCACGCTTCCGTAGTTGTATGCCACGCGTTCATGTCCACACGGCGCCATCTCGACACATGCTGAGCGAACTCGGCGGCGCGTAGCCCGGCATCGAGCAGGCGGTCTGTTGCCTCCCGCAGAGCGGGCACTCTCCTGATCTCGACCGCTGTCGATTCAATTTCAGCGAGCAGGGACACGAGTTGCCGAGCGTCGTCAGCGATGGCGCTCGCAGGAGTGAGCGGGTGGTACTTGGCAAGCATGAGGGTCATCAGGTGCTCTTGCTGGGCCATCAACTCCGCCAGTCGCTGGCCCCTCGCGACCACATGATCGGTCCAACGGCGAGGCCGCCGAATGACACTTCTTAGAGCATCCAGCACTCGCATCAGGAGAGCTCTCAGGAGCGCGACGAGAAGCGACGAATGGTCGATGACAAACGCTCGCACGGGTCTCTCGCTCGATCTCGGTTGCTCCGAGGGTCGCACTCTACGGTCCGCCCAGTGTCGAACAGTCGAACTACTGCCGGCCAGGCTCGACGTTATGAGGGGACAGGCGGCCATGGTCCCAGCGCACCTAACCACTGCGATGTCCGCGCGTGGAAGCCGGATGTCGGTGGGGGGATGACCGCGGGTAGTCCTGGGTCACGCCCGAGTCAGTTCTTGGGCCGTGAACAAGGCGCGTAGCTCGATCGCTTCGGCAGCCAAGGCCTCCCGCCCGCCGGATTCCCGGTCGATCACGCAGATCGCGGTCTCGACGACGGCTCCGCGTTGCCGGAGTTGCCGGGTGGATCGGAGGATCTGTCCCCCTGAGGTGATCACGTCCTCGACCACGACGAGGCGCAGCCCGTCCACGGGACCACCCTCGGCCAGGCGCTGTGTCCCGTAGGGCTTGGCTGCCTTGCGGACGAACCGCGCTGGTCGGCCGGTCTGGTTCGACAGCATCGTGGCGATGGGCACGCCACCCAGTTCCAAACCAGCCAGCGCATCGAACGTCTCTGGCAGCAAGGCGAGAAGACCGGACGTGACCTCAGCGAGCAGCTGTGGATCTGCCTCGAGGGCGTACTTGTCGAAGTACGTGTCGCTCATGGCTCCCGAGCGCAGCCGGAACCGGCCCGTCAACTGGACGGCGTCGTTGATACGCGATGCGAGTGTCAGACGTCTCTCCTCGCACGGTGGAGGTTACGCGCGCTGGTGTGAGGCGGGACGGATCCCACCTCCTCACCTCTGCACGGGCGACCCCCGTCACGTCGGCAGGGAGCTACGGTCGGATCGTGGTGGCAGGCCGTCTTTCGTCGTGGATGTTCCCGGAGTTCCAGCCGGTGGGTGTCGACCTCGATTCGGCCGCCAGCGTGCACACCTACGACCGCGACCAGGGCACCGACCCTGAGGCGGACGATCAGCTGTTGGACCGTCTCCGGGTGACCGCCGGCACGGTCCTGGTGGATGTGGGCACCGGCACCGGGTCCCTTCCGGTGCAGGCCGCCCGGCGGGGCGCCACTGCCCACGCGGTGGATGTTTCGTCGACGATGCTGACCTTCGCGCGGCAACGGGCGGAGTCGGCCGGGGTGAAGGTGGCGGTCCACCACGCCGGGCTGCTCAGCTATGAGTACCCGGCGCCCGTGGACGTCATCACGTCCGGTCGGCGTTGCATCAGCTTCCTGACACCTGGAAACAGGTGGCGCTGGTCAGGGTTGCTGATGCGCTACGGCCCGGCGGGGCCTTCTACCGGTGGGATGCCATCTGGTCGTTTGCGGCGCACGACACGCTCACCCAACTGCTGGCCTGGATCGAGCGGATGGCGCAACCCCCCGGCGAGGGGTTCACCCGCGCCGACTTCGAAACCCACGTCCGTGAGGAGTTCTCCACGTTCTCGTGGATCATCGAAGGCATGATCCAGCGTGCCGGGTTGACGGTGGAAGCAGCTCGTACCCGTCACCGTGGAAGGGGGAGATCATCGCACGCAAGCCCCGGGAACAACCGGACACCTGACGGGATTCCTTGCCTCGGAGGCCCGGTCGGTGTCGAAGCCGACCCGAAACGGCACAACAAGATCAAGACCCCGACTGCACGTCACGCTCGTCGCATATGACCGCTCGCAGATCGGATCCGCCTTCCCCGCTCGGCTGCGCATCGGTGACTGTCAGGCGTTGTTGTCGAGTGCGTGCAGGAGCGCGTCGCGGGCACCTCGCAGGTGGGCGGCGATGACGGTTGCGAGGCGGTCGGGGTCACGGTCGGCGATGGCGCGCATCATCGTGAGGTGCTCACGGGATGCTCGGTCGATGCCGCGGAGCCGGTGGACGTAGCGGGGGGAGTAGGGCTCGACCATTCCCATGACCTGCCCGACGATGCGGATGGTGTGGGGCCGGGGGACGGGGGCGTACATGGAGGCGTGGAAGCGCTGGTTGAGCTGCGACCAGCGGTCGGGCGGCGGGTCGTCGAGCATCCGTTCGGCCAGCTGGTGCAGCTGGCGGATGTCGGCGGGGGGCAGGCTGTCGATGATCTCGCCGGCGAGCGCAGGTTCGAGACGCAGCCGCAGGTCGTAGAGGTCGATGATGTCGCGTCGGGTGTGTTCGACCACCCGTGCCCCCCGGCCGGCCTCCAGGACCACCAACCCTTCACCGGCCAGGCTGCACAATGCTTCACGGACCGGGATGCGACTCACTCCCAGGTCGTCGGCCAGCTCGACCTGGTTGAGGGAGGTGCCGGGGGCGAGCGTCCCGTGACGGATACGGTCGCGCAGTTGGTCGGCGATCGCTTGCGGGTCGGTGGCGGCCACGGTCGGGCTCCTCCTACTGGCAGACCTCGCTGCGTCGTCACCCTTGCGCCGTGAGTATAGCCTGTATACAGTTGCGCGCGTAGGGGGAGGGTGGCGCTGGGCGAGGGCATGCGGGTGGCGGTGGTGGGGGCCACGGGTCTGGTCGGACGGGAGCTGCTGCGGCTGCTGCAGGTGCGTCGGTTCCCGGTGGCTGGCGATCCGGTGCTGGTGGCCTCCCCCGCTTCGGAAGGCAGGCGCCTGCCCTGGAAGGGGCGTCAGGTAACGGTACGGGCGCTGTCGGCCGAGGTACTCGACGAGGTGGATGTCGCGCTGTTCTCGGCTGGTGCGGCGCGGTCACGCGCCTTCGCGCCGGTCGCGGTGGAGGCCGGCGCGGTGGTGGTCGACAACTCCTCAGCGTGGCACAGCGATCCCGACGTGCCGCTGGTGGTCGCCGAGGTCAACGCGCAGGCGGTCATACGGCGTGCGAAGGGGATCGTGGCCAACCCCAACTGCACCACGATGGTGCTGATGGTCGCTGCCGGTCCGTTGCACGCGGCGTTCGGGCTGGTCGAGATGACGGTCGCGACCTACCAGTCGGTCGGCGGTGAGGGACGCGCGGCGATCGTGAACTGGTCGGCCAGGCCCGCAAGCTGGTGGCCGACGCCGACCGGCTGCGCCGCGACGGCGCCCAGGTCGAGTCGCAGGTCGTCGGTGAGCACTTCTCCCGCGCGGTGGCGTTCAACGTGCTGGCCCACTGCGGCGAGTTTCAAGACGACCGCTACACGGTCGAGGAGCACAAGCTTATCGCCGAGTCCCGCAAGATCCTCGGCCTGCCCGACCTGGCGGTCTCACCCACCAACGTGCGCGTCCCGGTCGTGGTCGGCCACTGCCTGGCCGCGAAACTGACCTTCCAGCAGCCGGTCTCCCGCGACGCGGCCCTCGCGACCCTCGATGCGGCTCCGGGGCTGGTGGTGGTCGACGGCACCGGCCGCGACGGCCAACAACTCGCCTACCCGACCCCGCTGTCGGCTGCGGGACGCGACGAGGTGCTCGTGGGCCGCGTCCGCCAGGACTTGTGGTGCATGGCCTTGCGAATTCGGCCGCTGGCGGGTGATCGCGCCACGAACTCGCGGCTTTCGGGCGTTGCGGGTCTCACCGCGTCGAGTATCCAGGGCTTGCTTCGCAACGAAGAAGTCGTCGGTTCGAATCCGATCACCTCCACGCCCAGAACCGCCTCCTACGGTGCGTTCTCGCATTCTCTGACTGCTCGCACAGGACCGAGGTACCCCGACGAGGTCGTCTTCGAGCTCGACGTCGAGATCGGCGAGGACGAGTCGGAGATCGAGATCGAGCTGCAGTGGTGACGCCAGCGTCCGTGGACGGGACCGTGCCACCTGCCGATCAGCCACCGCCAGAGCGACCGTGCCCCGTCGCGATGTCGGAGTCGCTCGCGGCGATCCGCGCCGAAGGGCAGGGGCTCGACCAGGTCCTCGCCGGACTGCCCGACGGGTGGCCGGACCTGCCCACGCGGTTGGGGGCGTGGACGCTGCGGGAGCTCGTCGCCCATCTCCTGCGAGGGCCGAGCCGCGTGACCACCTACCTCGCGCAGGACCCACCGGAGCGAGCGGAGATCGACTGGCTCGACTACTGGCGGCGAGCCAACACGTCTGACCCGAGCGAGGTCGCCGCCCGTGCATCGACCGACGCAGCGAGCACGTCCCCGGAGGACCTCGTCCGACGCTTCGGCCCCGCCTGGAGGGACGCGGTCGCGGCGGCCGAGCGCTCGGGCGCCGACCGCGTGACCACCACACCACTCGGCGCCGCGCGTCTCGATCACTACCTGACCTCACGGGTGGTCGAGCTCACCGTGCACGGCCTCGATGTCCGCGCTGCGCTGGGACTGCCGCCCGAGGCCACGCCCCGCGGCCTCGATGTCACCACGCGGGTCCTCACCGGCCTGCTCGGCCGCGCCCGTCCCGCCGACCTGGCCGACGACGTCTCGTTCGTGCTGGCGGCCACCGGCCGCGTCCCGCACGGGAACCCTGCGCTGCCCGTGCTGAGGTGACCAGCCGACCGCCGCGGCGATGATCTCCTCGATGCACAACCTGCCCGATGGCGTCCGGCGTCACTTCGGAGGCAGGCACCGGGTGTGGTCGAGGCCGCGGCCGATCCAGGTTCGGAGATCGGTGTCCGCCGCGACGCCGCTGTTGCCGACGAACACCATGCCCGTCATGGGGCGGCCCGTGAAGTCCATCTCGCGGGCGTGCGGCTCCGCGAGCGCGTCGTCGTACGCCTCCTTCCCCACGCGGACGAGCAGGTCGTCGCCGAGCACGCCGACGGTCATGTGGCCGGCGACCATGAACGCGAGGCCGCCGAACATCTTGCGTTCGTCCCAGTCCCCTCGGACTTCGCCGAGCACGACGCGTACCCGGTCAGCGAGGTCCTCGTCGTACGCCACGTCGACCTCCATCGGGGATGCGGCAGCCGCGAGCATGATGGTGGGCAGGAGTCCGGTCAAGCTCCTGTTCTGTCTTCGTCAGGGCGATCGCGGTTGGAAGCGACCTGCTCGGCGGCTACGTCGTCTAGGACCAGCAGTGCGTCCTCGTGTGCGACCCGGCTGGCGGGGATCTCCGGGTCCCGGCGGACCAGCCGACGGACAGCGTCGGCCTTGTCGGCGCCCACGACCAGCCACAGTTGCTGCCGGGCGCGCACGAGGACCGGCACGGTGAGAGTCATCCGACGGTGGCCGCGGTAGACGCTGGTGGTCGCGACGGGCCTGTCGCTGATCTGCACGACAGGGTCGTCGGGGACCAGCGACGCCGTGTGCCCATCCGCACCGAGGCCGAGGTGGACCAGGTCGAGGACAGGCGGATCGCCGCAGACGCGCGCCAACTCGGCCGCGTAGCGGTTCGCCGCGACCGCCGGATCCGGATCCGTGACCGGCATCGGGTGCACGTTGGTGGAAGGCACTCGAGCTGGATCCAGCAGGTACCTCTGGAGCACATCGAGATTGCGGTCGCGGTGCCCGCCGGGGACGATGCGCTCGTCGACCTGGAAGACGTGGATCCGCTCCCACGGCAGATCCTGGTCGGCGAGAGCGGCGAGCATCGCGGTCGGGGTCGAACCGCCGCTGAACGCTACCGCGCAGACGGCACGCTCTCCGAGGCTGCGGGTCGCAGCATCTGCGACGTGACTGGCCGCCTGCTCCTCGCGGGCCACATCCGAACCGAGGATCTCGAGTCTCACGACGGCACGTTCGACGCGCTGTTCCAGACGTCCATCACAGTGTTGGGGCTCGACAAGGTTCACCTACCCGGTGGTTGAACCGTCCCACGCTTTCCTCCTGGCCGGGGGAGTCGATCCCGGTCGGCTCGGCGTGGCCGCACCTCAGCCGGCGGGTCACCGTCGGCGCCCCTCGCCCCGCGTGGGAGACCGTCCTGGGGCCCGCGCGCCGCCGGCGACCTGGGCGAGGGGGGCGATCGGTCGGAATGTCCAGGCTGCCCCCGGTGCCACGATGAGTTCGGCCAACTTCAGCAGCGGCGTGTCGTAGTTGACCCGCTAACCGGCGAAGGCCCGCCAGGCGGTGTCGCGGTCGGCGACCAGCGGCACCCCGGCGGCCGCCAACCGGCGGCCCAGAAGAGCAGCCCGAAGGCCGCGAACAGCAGCGTCAACCACACCAGCGCCAGCGCGACCTCCGTCAGATCCAGGTCGGTTAGCGCCACTCATGGACGCCCAGCTCGTCGCCGTCGGACGTTCGGCGGCCCGAGCCTCCAGCAGCACCTGCCAGCCCTCGTCGCTGCGGGTGTAGACGAGCTCGCCCCCGACGACGTGCTCGGCCAGGCGGACGCCAACGCCTCCGCGCGCTCCCGGTTCACGCCAAGCACGTCGGGCACCGGGTGGTAGCTGGTGCGCGTCCCTCGCCCTCGCTCGACGATCCGACGCAGCGGCACCCACAGCCAGCGCAGGCCGACGTCGAGTAGGCGGCCGTCGTCTCGGACGATGAGGTAGCGCGGATCCTCGATCGGTCCGAGGAGCTGGCCGAGCGCCTCGACGAAGGTCTCGGCGTCCGCGGCGGGGGCGTGCTGGAGAACGACCTGGGTCGTGCCGTCGGGTTGGTCGGCCACGCGGACGTGCTCAGCGATCAGCACGGGACTGACGAGGCCGGCGTCCCGGAGCCCGACGAGCAACGCCCGCCCGACGTCGCCGGCGATGTCCTCCGAGGGTTGGTCGGTGAGGAGCCGGCGAATGATCCGCCAGCCCGGGCGCGCGTTCAGCGCGAGCGTGCTGAGGAACCCGACGAGCAGCACCCACCCGGCGGCCGACGTCATCTCCCTGATCGTCGTCCCTGCCGCTGCCAGGTCCAGGGAGATCCGCGCGAGGACCCACGCCGTCAGCAGCGCTCCTCCGAGCATCGACGCCCGGAAGGCACGCACCAGCGACCGCAAGGTGTCCGAGATGGTGTGGGCGGTGCGGATGCGGAGGTCCCGGGCGCGGCGGCGCGCCACCCAACGGTCGGCGTTCTCGTAGGGCTCGCCGACACCCCACAGCCTGTAGCTGTCCTGCCGGTCACCGATCGCGGCGGCACAGCGGTGGTTGACCCGCGAGTAGCCGACCCGCTTCCAGGGCCGGACGAGGAGTTGCCAGGCGAGGTCGGGCTCGACGTGGGCGATACCCTTCACGATCTCGCCGCGCACCCGCGGTACGACCCCCAACTCGTCCGCACCCGCCCCGCTCGTGAGGGCGTCGGCACCGGCGAGCGCCTGGTGGAGCAGCTCGCGTGGGCGCGACACGGGGACGACCCCGCAGAAGTGGCGGTGACGCGACGCGAACCGTCTGAGGTCGCGGTCGCCGCGGTCGAAGTCCGGGGCGACGCAGACGAGGTCCCAGTTGTGCGCCACCTTCCGGGGCCACGACGGGTCGATGCGGAGGCTCCGGCCACGCAGCTGCTGAACCGACTGCGCGGTCGTCACGCTCGTGAGGTCCACGAGGGTGTTCAGGCGCAGCGCATCCCAGCCCTCGCCGAGCAACCCGCGGGTGCCGACCAGGCAGCGGGTGGTGCCGGCCTCGAACGCGTCGGTGACCAGCTGCACGTACACCCGCGACGACCAGTCGGGGCCGTCGCCGCTGAGCTGGGCGATGCGCTCACCGTCGAGCCGGGCCGCACGGCACGTCGCTCGCGCGCCCATGTCTTCGAGCCTCGCGGTGAAGTCCGCGGTCAGCTCATCCGCGATGTCCGCATCCACCCACAGGGTGCGTCCGGTGACGAGCACCGGGTCGAGGTCGCAGGACGAGATCACCGGGCGAGCGGGCGTGGCGCAGACCGCGCTCGGTGAGCACGAAGCCGAACGGCTGGAGGGCTCGGCGCAACCTCGCCAGCCGCTCGTGGTCGGCGCGATCGGGGCTGACCTTCAGCTCGTGCAGTCCGTAGCGGGCCACCACCTCGGCCTGATCCCGGGGCGTGGGCGGCGCTTCCGCATCGACCGGTACGAGGAGCGCCTCGCTGACGCTGGCGCCGAGGTCATGGAGCACCCGCATCGCGGCGATCGCCCAGAGTGGATCCTCGCGGGGCAGCGTCGACCACCGCTCCGGGTCGCGCGATCCCACCGTCTCGTGCAGCCAGGTCGTGAAGCGCTCGTCACCGGTGAGGTCGGCGAGCGCCTCCTCGAACGCGCCCTGGACGTTGCGGAGGTACGCCGATTCGCGTTCGGTCGGCTCGACGAACCGCACGAGGTCCCGGTAGGGGGCCAGCTCCCCCTCCTTCACCACCGCCGGGGTCGGCACCTCCAGGTCGACGTCGCCGAGGAGCTCGGTGTAGTTCTCGTGCTCCTCCGGGGTCTCGGGGATCGGGCAACGTCGCCGTCAGCCCCACGATGCGAGGCTCCACCAGCCGCTCGACGAGGGTACGAACGACGACCGCCCAGTGGTCGAGCAGGTGGTGGCACTCGTCGAGGACGACCGTGCCCACCCTGTGGGTCACGAGACGGTCGAGCAGGGCGCGGCGTTGTCGTGCAGGAACCGCTCGATGTCCGCCTGCCCCGTGCGGAGCAGGTCCCGCTTCACCCGCCGGTGACGGCGGGCCAGCTCCCGTCGGAACGCGGCGGGGTTGTTCGCCCGTATCTTGTCCAGGCGCTTCGACGTCGCATCGACGTCGCCGGCCTGGGAGGAAGCGACGAGCTCCTCACGCCACCGCTCGCACGCGAGCTCGTCGAGCGGTTGGTCCGGGCGTGTCGAGGTGGACACCGACTGGTAGGTCAGGACGGTGATCGGGGTGAGCCGGTGCGGATCGGTGCTCACAACGGCGCGGGGATCACCGCCCTCCGGGAGGAAGAGCCCGACCTGCTCCCGCCACTGCTCCTGGATGGCCGTCGTCGGTGCCAGCACGACCGCGGGCCGCCCGAACCGGCGGACCATCTCCACACCCAGGATCGTCTTGCCCGACCCCGGCGGAGCGACGACGTGGTAGCGCCCGTCGTCCTCGGCCGTGTCGACGACCGACTCCAACCAGCTCAGCGCGAGCCGCTGGTAACGACGGAACGGGAACCGGAACTCCAGGGCCGACAGGCCGTCCTCCTGCGACACATCCTCGCTTCCACGTCGCCCGACGGGGACGGATGGTAGGTGGCGGTCACGCCGAGCCGGATAGTCACGTCGCCGGGAGCGCTCCGGGCCGTGTCAGCCCAGCTGGGCGCGGACGAGACGAGCCCCGCTCGGAAGCGGGGCTCATGGGTTCGTCAGGCGGCGCGTCTGGTGCGCCGCGTTCGGTCGGCTCAGACCGGGGTGACCTGGCTGGCCTGGGGGCCCTTCTGGCCCTGCGTCACCTGGTACGAGACCTTCTGACCCTCTTCGAGGGTCTTGAAGCCGTGCCCCTGGATCTCAGAGAAGTGGACGAACAGGTCCTCGCCACCGGACTCTGGGGTGATGAAGCCGTAGCCCTTGTCGGCGTTGAACCACTTGACAGTTCCGTTATCCATGTCGTGATGCTTTCGTGTCCGCACGTCGGCACGGGTAGCTCTCTCAGGATGAAACGAGCGTGATGCCCCGACCGGGTGCACGCCGACGGTACTGCCTGCGGCCGAGCCGGGCCGTGACCGTGCGGCAGGCGCTCGCCGATCTCCGTTCTGCCTTTCGCCCATGGTGG
>JALYHG010000213.1 GCA_030776725.1 Actinomycetota bacterium | reverse complement strand
TGAAGACCTTGTCGACGTGCTCGGCGGGGTCCTCTCCGGCGAGTGGATAGGACCGCTGCAACAGGGAGCGGATGATCAGGCCGCCGGTCGAGTGGCCGACGAGCACAACGCGCTCGGTCGGCTCGTCAAGGCTCGTCACCGCCTTGACCTGGCTGATGAACTCGCGCAGGGCGTCGGCGGCGTCCTCGATCTCCAACCGCCGGCGGGGGGACCCTGGGAACGTGTGCGAGCTCGGATCGTAGTAGCGGTAGATCCAGATGCTTCTCGGGCCGGGGGGTCGGACCTGGGGCCTGCGGCGCGGGTCGGTGGCCTGCAGGCCCGCGCCGTAGGCGTCGACGTAGCCGTGGTCACCCATCAGCCGCAGGACGGGGCTCTCGAAGGCGAAGAACTCAGGCTTGCCCTCCTTGCCGACCCGCACATGCGTCGAGCCGGTGTTGAAGCCGTAGAAAGGGTCGTCGACCGTGGTCTCGACGCCGGCCTGGTTCATCGCGTAGCCACGCAGGTAGATGATGGGGTAGCCGGTCCTCACCGGCGGGCCTGTCACCGCGACGCCGCGCCGGCGGTGTCCTCGACCGACCGTGTCGCTCTCTCCCAGGGCGCGAAGGCGTTGCGGACGCCGCGCAGCGACGGTGCCAGGCCCGGGCAGTGGCGCAGCAGGACCGTGCCCATGTCGTTGTCGCGGACCCAGTCCAGCCCGGCCTGGGTGTAGACGCGCGGCGTGTAGTCGGTCGTGAAGAACCGGTCGCTCTTCAGCCGGCGCGAGGCCATAAGGATGAAGATGCGAAAGGCCGTGTCGCTGAAACCGAAGCCGGCCGGAGGAGGCTCGGCGTACATGCCGACCATCAGGTCCACGCGCTCGATGTCGCCCCCGTAGACACGCCTGAGCTGTTCGGCCCAGACGGGGTTGTCGGTCAGCGCCTCGAAGGACTCGGCCGCCGGCAGCCCCAACAACCTCCGGAAGGCGTTGTAGCGAGGCACGCCGCGCTCCCGTGTCCGCAGGATGTCGATCGCGGCCAAGTCGATGAGCGTCCCGTCCAGCTTCTCCAGCCGTTGCAGTGACCTCGGGTAGTTGTGCAGCGTGATCGCCCCGGGGTGAGAGGTGCCGAAGGAGTACAGCGCGTCGGTGAGGGGGATCCGCCTCAACTCCCCGTAGGCATGCCGCCCGGCCAGGTCCGGGAAGGCCATCGTGCCCCGCTCGAGCACCGTGTCGTCGGCTGCCGAGCGGAAGCTGAACTCGTCGGGAAGCAGCGGGTGCATCCGGTAGACGGCGACGAACTCCTCGGTGATCGAGTAGGGAGCCCCGTGGTGGTCGGTCGGCGAGCCGGGGATGCCGCTGAGGATCTCGCCGTCGCCCAGCCGTCCCACCAGCCTGGAGATCCGCTCCGTGGCCACGCCCCACCAGTTCGCCCGCATCGCGACCTGCATCGTCGGGTGCCCCAGGATGGCGGTGGTCCACTCGACGGTGTGGATCTTGGCGATCAGCGCCGCGACGACCAGGCGGGCGCGGTCGAACAGGTCGTCGTCGGACCAGGAGGGGTACTCGGCCTTCAGGCGGTCACAGACGGCGTTGTGCTCGCGCATGAACAGGACATGCAACAGGCCGAGGCCGAACCACCAGCCGTCGATGCCGCCGGGGAGCTCCTCCATGGCGGCAGGGTCGAACGGCAGCAGGCCGTCGTCGTCCAACCTCAGCTTGCCGTCGATCCCCGAGCGCACCATGCGCTGGAAGTCCTCGTTGCTCCCGTAGAGCTGCGAGGCGTCCCACCAGTGGCTCTCGACGTTGGTGAAGGTCGGGGGCCTGGTCTCGGTCTGTGTGGCATCCACGTCCGTCTTGGCGATGCGCATGGGTCGCTCCGGCCAGGGATCGTCCTCGGACAACTCCAGGCGCCATGGGTCGTCCTGGCGGGGTGGCCCGTGACTGAACCAGTCGCGAATCTCGAACTGCAGCCACGCGCACGCCAGCAGGTTGAGCGTCGTGGCGGGTACAAACGTCTCGCGCGTCAGCAGCTCACGACTGACCGTCCGGGGGTTGGGCTCCAGCAGCGCATCCTCGGCCTCGGGAAAGGTCGCCGGCAGGGGAACGTTGCGGCCGAAGCGGGTGCCTGCGCTGCCCATCGTCACCTGGCCGAGGTCGTTGCAGGTCCCGTCGGCGGTGCGCGACGTGAGCGCGCGGCCGCTCACCGACGACCCCTCGTCGGGCGAGGGGGTCGCCGACGAGGGGTCGTGCAGGTTGTCGCGGCGCAGGTTCTCCCGGATGCCTGCCAGGGTCAGCAGCCCGAGCGGCAGCGGCAGCCGATCCCAGCCGAATCGTCGGTCGAGCACGGTCGCCACCCGCCTGAACGTCAAGGACAACCATGACTCATTCATCACTGTTCGCTCCCCTCCCGGACAGCAGCGCCTCGAAGTAGTCGTTCAGCAGCCGATCGTTTGGATCGAGATCGGCACGCACCCGCTCGAAGGAGTCGATGCGATCCCCGAACGCTTTGTGGACCTGCGACCGTGTGAGCGCCGGGGTCTGGTTGAGCAGGGGAATGCCACCATGGCGGCTGCAGAAATCGTTGTAGGCGGGCAGAAAGTCCTCCCAGCCCTCCCCGCCCGTCGAGACGGGGTCGATGGTCATGACCGGGCCGGAGTGTGTGTAGGAGAAGGTCGAGCTGGTGTCCTGGCTGATGCGATAGCCCACGTGGGTGAGGTCCGGCCGGTAGGCGCTGGCGCGGAGATATGTGCGAGCGAAGTCGTAGTAGTCGCGCAGGGTCCGGGCGTAGCGGTCCTCGGGAAAGGCCCAGATGCTGAACGTGTAGCCGCTGCTGGTGGCCTTCTCCGGGTACCTGATCATCTGGTCGCTGGCGATCGTGTGCCTCCCGCGCAGCACGCGGACCGACATGACGTTGATGAGCCGCTGGAGTGCCTCGAGCAGGACGTGGCGAAGCCTCGTACTCGTGACCCGACGCGTGATCCAGGAGGCGGTGAAGGGGGCGATCGTGCTCCACATGAGGTTGCGGAGCCTCCACTGCCACGAGCTGGCGCGCCCGGGACGGCTGGCGGCCTCGTAGCGGCGGAACTCGACCGTGACCGCGTCGAGGTAAGGGTCGATGTAGAGCATGAGCGCCTCACCTCGGCCAAGCAGGGCTGGCAGCCGACGCTCGAAGACGTTCAGGTCGTAGGTGGCGTGGTGCACGACCATCGGCTCAATCGGTCGGACCTTGAACGTCGCCTCGTAGACGATGCCGAGCAGGCCGTGACTCGACCGCACGGCTCGGAGGAGCTCGGGCTGGTCCTCGGTGATCGTCATCCGCTCCCCGGAGGCCGTGACGAGCTTGATCTCGCAGGCGTAGGAGCAGACTTGGCCGTACTCGCCCGGGAAAGAGGCGTCCTTGGTCTGGCCGCAGGCGGCGCTGCCGATCGTGAGGTTGCCGATCTCGACGTTGACGTAGAACTGCAGCCCGTGCGCGCGCAAACGGCGGGAGACGTCGATGTACAGCGCCCCGGCTTCGGCGGTCACGGAGTCGGCGCCGATGTCCAGCACGCGGTCGAGACCGCGCATCGAGACGACCGTGCCGCCCTCGGCCACGCCGCAGGGCGTCGTGGAGTGGTTGGAACCGACAGCGCGGACCGGAGCCGGATAGGTGTCGGGATCCCGCATGACCCTGACGATCTCGTCGACGCTGCCTGGTTCGACGACTACCGCCGGCGACGACGTGATGTTGCCGAACCAGTTGCTGACCGGTCGCGTGCCCGTCGTCATCACGCTCCCTGCTCCAACGGCGACCGAATGAGACCCTAGTCACGCCGGCGGAGAAGACAAGCCCGCGGTGTGTGAACGCCTGCGCCTGTCGAGGTTGAACTCTCGCGACAGATCTCTCGCCAAAGGTGCAGGGAGGCGCCGCCGACGTCCCTTCGCCGCTCCCGCGGACGCCATGGAAGCCGGCCGTGCCGCGCACCGTGACCGCGTGCAGCTCTGCGAACACCTGGCGGAGCTGCTCGACGGCTCGCATCCCCGGCCATCCCCCCGTACGCCCCGAAGCCCACCGGCTTGGCGTTCCACTGGCGGTCCGCGACGTCGATGGCCTGCTCGAGCGAGGCCGGGTAGCCGTGGTTGTACTCGGGTGTGACCACCACGAAGGCATCCGCCGCATCGATGCGCGCGACGTAGCGGTGCGGTACGAGCCGGAGCATCGCCACCTCTTCGAGCCCGTCCGCCGGAACAGGGTGGCCGACCACGGGGCAGTCCGGCACCCAGAAGGTTGCGGGCCATCGGTCCGCCCATGATGCCGGTGCCCAGCACCACCACCGTGCCGTCCGCGTCCGTCCCAGCCCCGTGCCCCCGTCCGGTGACGGGCAAACCCGCGGTTGCGGCGGGCCGGCACCGCCACGGCCGCCGCCCGCGCGTTAGCGTGGCATGCACACACGTCGAGATCGCAAAGGCTCGGACATGGCCGCCAACCCGTTCGCCAGGGCGGACTCGGACACCAAGGTCATCGCGGTCGCCTCGGGCAAGGGAGGCGTCGGCAAGTCGTCGGTCACGACCAACCTGGCCGTCGCGCTCGCGCGACAGGGCCACCGGGTCGGGATCCTGGACGCGGACATCTGGGGCTACTCGATCCCGCTGATGATGGGCGCCAGGGGGCAGGCGCAGGTCGCCGGGAACCAGGTCCTTCCCGTGGAGGCCCACGGCTGCAAGGTCATATCCATCGGCTTCTTCCTCGATGCCGAGCGACCGGTGATCTGGCGCGGGCCGATGCTGCACAAGGCGCTGGAGCAGTTCCTGTCCGACGTGCAGTGGGGCGAGCTGGACTTCCTGCTGTGCGACCTGCCGCCCGGCACGGGCGACATCACGATCTCGCTGGCCCAGATGCTGCCGGGCGCCGACATGCTCGTCGTGACGACGCCGCAGGTGGCCGCCCAGCGGGTGGCGCTGCGGGCGGGGCAGTCCACCGCCCAGACCGGCATGCGCGTCGCCGGGGTCATCGAGAACATGTCGGTGTTCGTCGCACCCGACACCGGCCACGAGTACCGCATCTTCGGCCAGGGCGGCGGACAGCTGCTCGCGTCCGAGCTGGACACCCGGCTGCTGGGGTCGGTCCCCATCGATCCGCGGCTGCTGGAGGGCGGCGACACCGGCGTGCCGCTGGTCGTCGCCGAGCCCGACGCCCCGGCGAGCAGGGTGATCAGCCAGATCGCCGACCAGCTGGCGACGATGAAGCAGTCGCTTGTGGGCAGGAGCCTGCCGCTGCAGTGAGCCTCCCGGGAGACCCGCCATGACCGATCCCACGCCCGTTCCCGACCCCGGTGAGCCGACCCCGGTCCCGGACCCGGGCGAACCCAGACCGGCGCCCAGCCCCGGCGAGCCCCGCTGACCTCGTTGTATTACTCAAGGTGATCAGCCGGCCCGCCGAGTGAATCCCCCCGGGGAGATCGACGGCGGGGGCCGGCATGGACCATGGACGGGAGCACGGATCGCGCCGCAGGCTGGGCGCGTGGCTGGCGTGTGGGCTGGCCCTGGCGCTGGCCGTGCCGACCGACACGGCCAGGAGCGCGAGGGAGCCGCTGGACACGGTCTCCGGCGATCCGCTGGAGGCGCCGCCCGCACCCGACCACGTCCTCGTGAAGCTCCAGCCGGGCGCGGACCCCGACCGCCTCCCGGGCGAGGCCGAGCGCACGGGAGTGCCGGGGTGGGTCGAGGTGCCGGTCCGGCCCGGCCAGGCG
>JALYHG010000212.1 GCA_030776725.1 Actinomycetota bacterium | reverse complement strand
GGCACGCCGATGTAGCTTCCGTCGCTGCGGGTCACGCCGAGCACGATGATCCCCTCGTCGGTGAGGCGACGGTCCATCAGCTGGTCGGTGATGATCCAGTCGTCGTCGCCGACGGTCATCTCGGTGACGGCGTACGGCCCCGACAGCTTCAGCAACCGCGCGTAGTCGCGGGTATCGAGGTCGGTGTACTGCCGCAGCATCCGGGCGATCACCCGCGTCATCACCCGGTCCACCCGCTCGTTCCGGGCGACCAGAAGCACGACGACCAGCCCGGCGATGAGCACGGCCAGACGTATCGCGGCCGTGCCCCGTCCCACGTTGGCGAACGACAGCACGAACGTGGCGATGACCGTGGCGATCCCGGCGTTGCCCAAGATCATCAGCGCCATCACGAGCCGGCGGCGCACCGGGTGGTCGACCACCCGCTCGGCCTCGCCGGTGGTGAAGCCGGTGTTGGTGAGCGCCGAACGGGCCTGGAAGCGCGCCGCCTCACGTGACAAGCCGGTGACCGTCAAGGCGACGGTCGCGATCCGCGCGATCAGGATCGAGACGATCACCACCACGATCACCGTTAAGACGGCGACCACGCCCGACTCCTCGTTCGCCTCCGCGCATGGTCGCGCAGATCCGAGGGGAACGCACGCAGCTCTGGCCGTCCGGTCGCCGCCACAGCGGTGCGTATGCGCCAACTGTCATCGCACACGGACGTTCCGGCGGCGGCGCGACGCGCAAGAGAGACACCCAGAGAACCGAGTCAGGAAGGGCGGGAGCGTGCCCCCGGTAGGAATCGAACCTACGGCGCATGGTTTAGGAAACCACTGCTCTATCCACTGAGCTACGGGGGCTCCCGTCCGGAGGGTACCTGCCGCCGTGAGACGCCCTCCGGCTGTGCCTGCGTGCGCCGGGCTGGAGCCGGCTGACCGTCCGACCTGCCACCGACAGCGACTTGGGGCTCGGTACGGTCGAACGGATGCGGACGGACGAGGGAACTGTCGTGCAAGTCGGGGCGGCCAGCGACATGGGTCGGGTCCGGGGACGCAACGAGGACGCGCTCCTGGTCGACGAGGACCACCACGTCTTCGTGGTGGCTGACGGTCTCGGCGGGCATCCGGCTGGAGACGTGGCCAGCCGGACCGCGGTCGAGACGCTCGACCGCCATCTCGACGACCTGTCGCGCGGGGACCCGGCGGACGCGCTCGTGTCGGCTCTGCGTGCAGCCGACGACGCGATCCGCTCCGACGCCGCGGCCGATCAGCGCCGAGCCGGCATGGCGACGACAGCGGTGGTCGCTCGCCTCACGGACGGCGGCGAGGAGGCGTGGGTGGCCCACGTCGGAGACAGCCGCGCCTACCTGATCCGCGACGCGGACCTCCGGCCGATCACCCGGGACCACACCTCCGGTGGCATGTTCGGTCGGGGCAGCATCACCCAGGCGCTCGGCACCGGGGACGGGATCGACCCGGACGTCACCCACATCGACCTCGAACCCGGGGACCGCCTGCTGCTGTGCACCGATGGGCTCACCGACATGCTCCCCGAGGACGCGATCGCCAAGATCGCCGCCACGTCCGACGAGCCGCAGGCCGCCTGTGAGCGGCTGGTCGACGCGGCCAACGAGCGCGGCGGTGTGGACAACATCACGGTGATCGTGGTCGAGGTCTGACCCAGCACCCTGGCGGACCACCCAAGACGACACGCCCCGCTGCCCCGGCGGTGGCCCGACCAGCGCCAGACAGGAGGAGCAGATGGGAGGTTCGATCACGCGGAGCGAAGCCGGTCGTGACGTCAACGCTGCTGACCTCGAGCAGCGTTTCCGCAGTGTCGGGCTGACCCCGCGGACGTTCGCCAACGCCCCCGGCGACACGTACGGAGCACACAGCCACACGACGCACAAGATCCTGTTCTGCGCTGAAGGATCGATCACCTTCCACACAGACGACGGCGACCTGGAGATGCACGCCGGTGACCGCCTCGACCTGGAACCCGACACCCAGCACCGCGCGACCGTCGGACCGGACGGCGTCGTCTGCGTCGAAGCACACGCCGACGGGCCCGACGCGCTGCCCAGCTAGCGGCCCGCGAGCCCCCGAGGAAGGACCACTCACGCGTACGCGACGCCACGTTGATGCAGGAGCGGTTCGAGGACGCTGGGGCGGTCGGTGATCAACCCGTCCACCCCCAGGTCGATCAGGCGTGACATCTCTTCGGGTTCGTTGACGGTCCACACGTGCACCGCCAAGCCAGCCCGGTGCGCCCGCTCGACGAACTCGACGGTGACGACCTCGACGTCCCCGTAGGTCGCTGGGACCTGCGCCGCGTGGATCGACGGGTGGTCGCGCTTCCACCGGTCCTCCCACAGCGCCACGACCTCCTCAGGGGCCAGTGACGTGCTGACCTGGGGCGCGGCGTCGCGGAACGACCGTACGGCGGGCAGGTGGAACGACCCGACGACCACGTCGTCGCTCCGACCGTACTCGGCGAGCAGGTCGGCCAGCGGCTCCTCGTAGGGCTCGACGTGCGGGGCGGTGTCCTTGATGTCGAGGTTGAGGAACGCTTGAGGGAAGGCGTCGAGGACCTCCCGTAACGTGGGGATCGCGGTGTCGTCGGCCTGTTCTGCTGCCAGCACCGACCGTTCGCGGACGTCGGACAGCGTCAGCGCATCGACGTTGCCGGGCCGACCGGTGACCCGGCGCAGGTCACGGTCGTGGGCCACCACCAGCACGCCGTCGGCCGTGCAGCGCACGTCGAGTTCCAACCCGTCCGCGCCAGCCCGGACCCCGGCGCGGAACGCCCGCATGGTGTTCTCCGGAGCCTCGAGCGCTCCGCCGCGGTGGGCGTGGTGCAGCACCCGCCGCTGCAGCCAGGGGTTGTCGCTCACTCCTGGGCGTACGTCCAGTCGGGTTGCTTCAGGTGGTAGGTCCGGTCGAACACCACCTCGCCGGTGTCCAGATCGATGCTGTCGATCTTGGGCACCATCGCCTCGCGCTCGGACCAGCATGGCCGACCGATGTGGTCGGAGTACTCCTGGGCGTAGCGGTGCAGGGTGCTGCCCACCATCAGCTGCTCACCGACCGGCAGGTAACAACGGTTCTGGTCGGTGACCTTCGCAGCCCGTTCCAGCAGAGCGTCGACGTCATCGTCGACCCCGTCGCCGCGGTCGATGCGGTTGAGGATGTCCGTGAGCGTCTCGGTGCCCAGCATGCACGCCCAGCACTGACCACATGACTCGACCGCCAGGAAGTGTGACAGCGTCGCCATGACCCGGACGATGCAGTGCGACGAGTCGTACACCACGAACCCGCCGCTGCCCAGCCCGGCGCCGGCTTCCGCCAGCGAGTCGAACCCCATCGGGGTGTCGAGCATGTCGGGGGTGATCACCGCTTGCGCGACGCCTCCGAAGATCGCCTTGACGTCGGTTGCACCGGCGATGTCCTCGACCAGCGTGCGCAGCGGTGTGCCCAGCGGCAGCTCGTAGACCCCGGGCGACTCGACGTCGCCGACGACGGTGAACACCATCGTCCCGGGCGACTCGCCGGTTCCCACCTCGCGGAACCACTCGGGACCCTTGCTCACGATCAGCGGGACGTTGGTCAACGACTCGACGTTGTTGACCAGCGTTGGGTTGGGGCTCTGCATCGACGCGAACAGCCCGACCTGGTAGGGCGCCACCAGCCGCGGCATCGGCAGCTTGCCCTCGACGACCTCGAGCATCGCCTTCTCTTCGCCGAACAGGTACTCGTCTGGGCCGCCCACCAGGTCGATGCGGTCGGCACCCTCCCATCCGGCCTCAGCGACCTGACCGACCGCGTCGGCGATCTTCTCGATCTGGTCCTGGAACTTCTTCTTGATCGCGATGTAGCCGCGCTCAGCCCCGACCGCGTACATGGCGATGAGGACGCCTTCGACGAACTGGTACGGGTTCGTGGTCATGATCGCCCGGTCCTTGTACGTACCGGGCTCGCCCTCGGCGGCGTTGGCCACCATGTACACCGTGGAGCCGGGATCCTCTTGACCCGCCTTGCGGACCGAACTCCACTTGATCCCGGTGGGGAACCCGGCGCCACCACGACCGCGCAGACCTGAATCGCTGACCGCGCGGATCACCTCGTCGGGCGAGCCCTGCAGCGCCGTCGTCAGGCCCTGACCCCCGCCGCTCTCGAGGTAGTCCTCGACCGAGAGGATGGGCTCGTCGGGTATCAGCCGGCGTCCGGCATCGAACGGTTCCACGGCTAGGTCTCCTTCCGGGCGAAGGCGCGCCGCAGCAACTGCTCCTGCTCCTGCTCGTGCACGGTGTGGCTGCCCACCGCTGGACTGGCCGACTCGGGCCGCGCAACGTGGGTGAGCTGCAAGTCACGTTCCCGCAGGACCCGGTGCAGCCGGGAGTGCACGTACGGCCACGGCCCCATGTTGTCGGGTTCCTCCTGCAGCCACATGACCTCTGACGCGTTGGGATAGCCGTCGAGGAGCTCGCCGATCTGCTCCCCCGGCCAGGGGTACAGCTGCTCGACGCGGATGACCGCGGCTGGCGCGTCCTGGCTGTCACGCCGCTCCATCGCCTCGTACGCGATCTTCCCGCTGCACAGGATGACCCTCTCGACGGCGCCGGGGTCGGCCACACCGGCGTCGTCCAGCGTCTCGTGGAAGTGGCCGGTGGTGAACTCCTCGACGCTCGAGGCCGACTGCTTGGCGCGGAGCAGGGACTTGGGTGTGAAGACGATCAGCGGCTTGTGGTGGCCGTCGCGGTGCTTCTGGCGGCGGAGCACGTGGAAGTACTGCACTGCCGTGGTGCAGTTGACGAGCTGGATGTTGTCTTCCGCAGCGAGGACCAGGAACCGCTCGATGCGGGCGGACGAGTGCTCGGGCCCCTGACCTTCGTAGCCGTGCGGGAGGAGCATCACCAACGGCGAGGTCTGACCCCACTTGTCCTCGGCGGCGACGATGAACTGGTCGATGATGATCTGGGCGCCGTTCACGAAGTCGCCGAACTGCGCCTCCCAGATCGTCAGCGCGTCCTTGTTCGCGACCGAGTACCCGTACTCGAACCCGACGGCCGCGTACTCGCTGAGCAACGAGTCGTAGATGAAGAACTTGCCCTGGTCGCGATCGAGGTTGCCGAGCGGCGCGTACTCGGTGCCCGTCTCGTAGTCGACGAGGATGGCGTGCCGCTGACTGAAGGTGCCGCGGCGGCTGTCCTGTCCGGCGAGCCGTACCCAGGTGCCCTCGAGCAGGAGCGATCCGAACGCGAGCTGTTCGCCCAGCGGCCAGT
>JALYHG010000211.1 GCA_030776725.1 Actinomycetota bacterium | reverse complement strand
GGTTTACAACCCGAAGGCCTTCTTCCCGCACGCGGCGTCGCTGCGTCAGGCTTCCGCCCATTGCGCAAGATTCTCCACTGCTGCCTCCCGTAGGAGTCTGGGCCGTGTCTCAGTCCCAGTGTGGCTGTACGAGCTCTCACTCCAGCTACCCGTCGTTGCCTTGGTGAGCCGTTACCTCACCAACTAGCTGATAGGCCGCGAGGCCGTCCTGCGCCGCCGGAGCTTTCCTTTCCAGATCATGCGATCCGGAGAGAATATCCGGTATTAGCCCCGGTTTCCCGGGGTTATCCCAGAGCGCAGGGTGGGTTCCTCACGTGTTACTCACCCGTTCGCCGGTTTCCACCACCCCGAAGGGTGGCTTCGTCCCTCGACTTGCATGTGTTAAACGCGCCGCCAGCGTTCGTCCTGAGCCAGGATCAAACTCTCCGTTGATCGATCGATATATCCAGTACGGACATCCGATGCGAAGGAGAGCTGATAACAGCTCCATTTAATGGGTCCGTGGCATCCTCAGATGCCACGTGATACAACGACCGTCTCAGTTTCACCGCTCAACGCGGTTCCCAAGGACGGGGTCATGTGCACTGGCTTTTGGCACGCTATGCAGTTTTCAAGGATCGGACCTGGTGACCGTCGCGGGTTCCGCTCGCTTCGGAGCCGGCTTCCGCCGTGGTCACGCTTCCGGTCCGGCGCCCCCTCTCCCGATCGGGAGCCTCAGCACCGAGACTCTGCGGCCCGACGCATAGGTCGGGCCGGACAGAAAACGTTACCGTGATGTCTCTCGCCTGTCAACCGGGTTCGCGTCCCGTCGGGCGACCCCCCGCGCCGGCGCGTTGTCGTGGCCGCCGGCCGCGCGGACCGTACCTGGTGGGGACCGGAGCGGCAACCGCCACGACGACCACTGGGTGCGTCCGCTTCGGGCACACCGCGGTGCGGATCTTCCCGCCCCACTTCGTGCCCTGCACCCTGTCCAACACGCCCCGCCGGGCGGATGTTCCCGCCCCGCCCGGCCGCAGCGCGCGACGGTCGGCGACGCGTCGGGTTCGCTGCTCAGCGGGGGCACGTGCGTACGCTGCCGCAGCATGCGGGGGTTGGGGCGGGTTCGGGCCATGGCGGCGGGGATCGCCCTGCTGGGCGCTGCGTGCGCGCAGGTCGTCGTCCTCGAACCCGGCGACCCGATCGCGTTCGTCCAGCAGCCCCAGACCTCGCACGTGCTGGCGGCCGACGGCACGGTGCTGGCCGCATTGCACGCCGAACAGGACCGCGAGGCGGTCCCGCTGCACCGGGTGCCCGCCGAGCTCGTCGCCGCGGTGATCGCCGTCGAGGACCGGCGGTTCTTCCTGCACCGCGGTGTGGACGTCCCCGCGATCGCCCGAGCGGCGGTGCGCAACGTCGAAGCCGGTGCGGTGGAGGAAGGCGGGTCGACCATCACCCAGCAGTACGTCAAGAACACCATGCTGGGTCCCGCGCGTACCGCGGAACGCAAGCTCAAGGAGGCGGCGCTCGCGTACCAGCTCGAACAGCACCACCCCAAGGAGCAGATCCTCGAGCGCTACCTCAACACCATCTACTTCGGCCACGGGGCGTACGGCGTGCATGCCGCGGCCCAGCGCTACTTCGGCCGGCCGGTGGACGAGCTCACACTGGCCCAGTCGGCGATGCTGGCCGGGTTGATCGCCTCGCCCGCCCGGTGGGATCCCCACGCCCGACCGCAGGCCGCACTCGAGCGGCGCGCCCACGTGCTCGACGCGATGGTCGCCACCGGGCGGCTCGACCGCACGGCCGCCGCCGAAGCCGCGAACGAGCCCCTGGACCTCATCCCCCTCCCCACCGACCGGCGCCACCGCGCCCCGTACGCCGTCGAGGAGGTCCGCCGACTGATCGCCCGCGACGAGGACGGGACGTTCGCGGCGTTGGGGGAAGGCCCCGACGAGCGGCTGGCGACGCTGTACACGGGCGGCTTGCGCATCCACACCACGATCGATGTGCGCATGCAGGACCAAGCCGAGACGGCCATCGCCGGGGTGCTGCCTGAACCCGACGACCCCGCCGCAGCGCTGGTCGCGATCGACCCGACCAGTGGGGCGATCCGGGCGCTGGTCGGTGGACGTGACTTCTACGCCGAAGACGACCCTCACGCCCGCTTCAACCTCGCCACCCAGGGCCGCCGCCAGCCGGGTTCGGCCTTCAAACCGGTGGCGCTGGCCGCCGCCCTGTCCCGCGGTGTCCCCCTGGAGCGGACCTTCCCTGGCGGCTCGTCGGTGACCATCCCCGACCCGGCTTGCCGGGGACCGGAAGGCCCGTGGTCACCGTCGAACTACGACGACCGCGCGTTCGGGCCGCTGACGTTGCGCGAAGCGACCATCCGCAGCGTCAACACCGTTTACGCCCGACTGGCCGCGGAGCTGGGCCCGGAGACGCTGCTCGCCACGGCCCGCAACCTCGGCATCGACGGCGAGCTCCCCGCCGTGTGCGCGCTGGCACTGGGAGCCGGAGAGGTCTCCCCGCTGGACCTGGCCGCCGCCTACCAGCCGTTCGCCGCACTCGGTCGGCGCCATCCCGCCCACCTGATCGCCAGGATCGAGACGGCCGACGGCGATGTCGTCTACGAGCGTCAGGCCGAGTCCTACCAGGTCCTCGACGAAGCCGTCGCCCACCTGGTGACGCGCACCCTCCAGGAAGCGGTCCAGCGCGGGACCGGGGTGAACGCCGCGATCGGTCGGCCCCAGGCGGGCAAGACCGGCACCACCAACGGATCGACGGACGCCTGGTTCGTGGGGTACACCCCCGATCTCGTCGCCGCCGTGTGGATCGGGTTCGCCGAGGGCAAGATCGCGATGGTCCCGCCTCGCACCCGCATCCGTGTGGAAGGCGGCCGCTGGCCGGCGCAGATCTGGGCCGCGTTCGCCAAGCAGGCGCTGGCCGACGCTCCGCCCCGCGAGTTCGAAGTCCCGGACGTCTCGCTGGTCACCGTCGAGGTCGACGTCTCCCGCAACTGCCTGCCCAACCCCTACACGCCACCGGAGCTCGTGCAGGCCCGCGAGTACCTGCGCGGCACCGAACCGACCGAGCTTTGCAGCGAACCGACCGGCCCACCGGTCGATGACGTGCCTGACGTGACCGGCCTGACCCGCGCGACCGCACTGCGGCTGCTGCGGTCGAAGGGGTTCGTCGTCGAGGAGCGCCCCGTCGCGTCGAAGGTGTACCCGCCCGGCTACGTCACCGGCCAGCAGCCCCTGGCGGGCGGCCGCATCGACCCGTCGGTAGGCAAGCTGGTGATCTGGGTGTCGGTCAACCCTCGCGAGCACGCGGTCGTCGCCGACGTGGTCGGCTTGGAGCTGGAGTCGGCGCTGGCGCGCCTGGAGTCCCAAGGGTGGGTGGTGCAGTCGCTGTACGTCTGCCCGGAGGATGGGTGCCCACCCGACGCCCGCCCCGGGCGGGTGTGGGAGCAGGACCCGCCCGCGGGCAGCCGTGAGCGGGTTCACTCGGTCGTGGTGCTCCACGCCTACCCGCGGTAGCCGGTGGCCCGACGCACACGGACCTCAACTCCCCGCGCGGGGATGGCGGGCGTAGCGACTGACCTCGGGTACTCCGGCGAGCCAGAACCGCCACGGCTCGTCGGCGGCGTGCCGGATGCCGGTCCGCGGGCCGGTGGCCACCGCGTCGTCTGCGGGGCGCCACCCGTCGTCCTCGACTCGCAGCGGCGACCCGGCGTCGGTCACGTCGACGCCGTTGTGGTCGCCGGCGATGGCCAGACCCTGTGTCAACCGGGCGGGGCCACGCAGCAGATCACGGTCGCGGTCGACTGCGCTGCGGCGTGGACGGACGCGGTCGTGTCCGGCGAGCAGGACCGCCGCGCGCAACAGCACCGCCGCCGCAACGCCCTCAGCCTCGCACGAGACGTTCATGCAGTGGTGCATCCCGTAGGTGAAGTAGACGTAGAGGTGCCCGGGAGGGCCGAACATCACCTCGTTGCGGGCGGTCCGGCCACGGTAGGAGTGGCTGGCCGGGTCGGTCTGGTGGTAGGCCTCGGTCTCCACCAGCCGGGCGATGGTCTGGCTGCCGTCGTCCTCACCGCGGACGACCACCTTGCCGAGGATGTCGGCGGCGACCTGCAGCACCGGACGGTCGTAGAAGGCACGGTCGAGGACCGCCCGGCGGGCGTGCAGCTGGCGGTAGTCGCTCACCGGGTCGTGGCGGTCACCGCGCCGCCCCGGGCCGCCGGCTCGTCGCGACCCAGTCCAGGAAACGGTCGGTCGGCCAGGTGTTGGCGATGCGGTCGGCGGGAACCCAGCCGCGTTCGGCCAGCCGGACCCCGAACTCGAGGTTGTCGAACTCGCGGATGCGGTGTGCGTCGCTGTTGACCACGAACGTGACGTTGCCTCCCCGGGCGGCGCGCAGCACCTCGGCTGAGGCGTCGAGGCGGTCCAGATGGGAGTTGATCTCGATGGCGGTGTCGGTGTCTATGGCCGCGTCGAGGATCGTGTCGACGTCCAGGTCGATCCCCGGGCGACGTCCGATCCGGCGACCCTGCAGGTGACCGATGCAGCGCACGGCCGGATGGTCCATGGCGGCCAGGACCCGGTCGGTCTGAGCCGCCCGGTCGAGGCGGAAGTGGCTGTGCACGCTGGCGACCGTCCAGTCGAAGCCCGCCAGGAACTCCTCGTCGTAGTCGAGCTCGCCGCCCGCGCCGATGTTCAGCTCGCATCCGTGCAGGACCCTGATCCGCCCGGCGTGGCTGCGGTTGAGTGCGGCGATCCGCTGCCGCTGGGCGAGCATGTCGTCGGCCGACACGCCGCTGATGCGCAGATCCTCGCCGTGGTCGGTGATCGCCAGGTACTGCAAGCCCCGGCTCAGTGCCGCGTCGACCATCTCGTCGAGGCTGTTGCGTCCGTCGCCGGAGAGGTCGGTGTGAACGTGCAGGTCGCCGCGGAGGTCGGCGACCGAGGCGACGCGCGGCAGTTCACCTGCTGCTGCGGCGGCGACCTCGCCGACGTCCTCGCGCATCCCCGGCGGGATCCACTGCAGGTCCAAGGCGGCGTAGATGTCCTCCTCGGTGTGCGACGCCAGCAGCCTGCCGGTGTCGGTCTCCCACAAGCCGTACTCGTTGAGGCTCCACCCGCGTCGGACGGCCCGCTCCCGGACCCGGACGTTGTGCGCCTGCGAGCCGGTGAAGTACTGCAGGGCGGCGCCGAACTCCTCGCGGCGCACGACCCGCAGGTCCAGCTGCAGGCCCCGCGCCGTGACCACGGTCGCTTTCTTGTCCCCCCTGGCAGCGACCTTCCGGACCATCGCCATCCGCGTGAACGTGTCCATCACCGGCGTCGGGTCGACCGCCGCCACGACCACGTCCACGTCCGCGACGGTCTCACGGAAGCGACGCAGCGACCCGGCGTAGGTGACCTCGTCGACGTCATCGACCCGGCACAGCAACGCGCTCACCTCCGTGGCGACGGGCAGGGCGTCGGCGATGGTGGTCCGCCGCTCCTTCCCGGTCAGGCCGAGCTTGGCGATGTTGGCGGCGATGTTCTCCTCGGTCTTCACGCCCAGGCCGGGCACCTCACGCAGTTGGCCGGCTGCGACGGCCGCACGGAGGTCATCGATGGTGCGGATCCCCAGGTGCTCGTGCAGCAGCGCCACGGTCTTGGGCCCGATGCCTGGAACACGGATCAGCTCGAGGTAGCCGGGCGGGTACCGGCCGCGCAGCTCGTCGAGTCGGGCGATCGTCCCCGTGTCGGCGAACTCGGCGATCTTGGCGGCGATCGCCGGCCCGATGCCCGGCAGCGCGGTCAACTCGGCCTGGCTAAGCGCCGTGACGTCGCGGGGGCAGGCCTCGACCGCCCGGACCCCGTTGTGGTACGCCCGGGCACGGAACGACTGGCGGGTGCCGTCCTCGAGTTCGGTGAGCATCGCGAGCTCGTGCAGAAGCCGGGCGACCTCGGCGTTGGCGGGCATCTAGTGGCCGCCGGCGCGGTTGGCGGCGATGACCTCCCGCGCGACGGTCAGCTGGGCTGCGACCGACGCGGTGGCGGTCCCCAACGTGCTGCTGCGGCGCTCGACCGACTCGCGGACGTCGAGGAGGTCGGCCACCGATCGGTCCAGGGCCGGATGGGCGCCGGCGAGCTCGGCGGGGTCGAGGTCGTGCAGGTCGCGGCCGTTGTGCTCGGTTTGGCGGACCAGGTCACCGACGACGTCGTGGGCATCGCGGAAGGGCACCCCGCGCCGGACGAGCTCCTCCGCCAGGTCGGTGGCCAGCGACGAGGCGCCCGCGGCTGCGGTCTCGAGCCGTTCACGGTCGAACTCCAGCGTGGCCACCATCCCGGTCACGGCCGGAAGCGTCACCTGCAAGGTGTCCACCGCGTCGAACACCGGCTCCTTGTCTTCCTGCAGGTCCCGGTTGTAGGTCAGCGGCAGCCCCTTCACGGTCGTCAGCAGCGCCACCAGGTCGCCGACGATCCGCCCGCACTTGGCTCTGACGAGCTCAGCGATATCAGGGTTGCGTTTCTGGGGCATGATCGACGACCCGGTGCAGAAGGCATCTGCGACGCGCACGAAACCGAACTCGGACGAGGTCCACACGACGAGTTCCTCACCGAGACGCGACAGCGTGGTGGCCAGGAGCGCAGCGGCGGCCAGGAACTCCGCGGCGAAGTCGCGGGAGGCCACCGCGTCCATCGAGTTGTGGGTCACACGGCTGTACCCCAACGCGGCGGCGTACCCGGCGGGGTCGAGCGGCAGGGTGGTCCCGGCCAGCGCACCGGCACCCAGCACCGACTCGTCGGCACGGCGAGCCGAGTCACGCAGCCGTCCCACGTCACGGTCGAGCATCCACAGGTAGGCCAGCAGGTGGTGGCTGAGCAGCACCGGTTGGGCGCGTTGCAGGTGGGTGTAGCCGGGAGCGATCCAGTCCAGGTGCGCGTCGGCCTGGCCGGCCAGCGCCTCCTGCAGGTCCGCGATCGCGTGGATGAGGTCAGCGCAGGCGTCGCGGAGCCACAGCTTGAGGTCGTTGACGATCTGGTCGTTGCGCGACCGGCCGGCGCGCAGCTTCCCACCGAGGGGGCCGAGCCGTTCGGTGAGCCACCGCTCCACCGCCCCGTGCAGATCCTCGTCGGTGACCGCCCAGGGGAACTCACCACGCGCGAACAGCCGGGCGCACTCGTCGAGGGCCTCCTCCAGCCGGCGGGCTTCGTGGCCGTCGAGGATCCCGATCCGGGCCAGCTCCCGCGCGTGCACCTTGCTGGATGCGAGGTCCTGACGCCACAGCCGGTAGTCGAACCCCGTCGACGCCGACAGGCGCCAGGCCGCCTCGTCGGGGTCCTGCGCGAACCGTCCTCCCCACAGGCGGCCGGTCACAGCTGACCGGTCTCGCGCGCCCGCCGCGCCCAGGTCTTGAGGGGCAGTCCCCACAGCGTCACGAAGCCCTCGGCCTGGGTGTGGTCGAAGCGGTCGTCGACGCTGTAGGTGGCCAACGACTCGTCGTAGAGGCCAACGTGGCTGCGGCGACCGATCACGTTCGCCGAACCCTTGTACAGCTCGACGCGGACGTCGCCGCTGACGTACCGGCTGGCCTCGTCGATGAACGCGTCCAGCGCTCGCTTCAACGGCCCCCACCACAGCCCGTTGTACAGCAGCTGCGCGTAGCGGCCCTCCTCGGTCCGCTTGTGGTCGGACAGCTCCTGCTCGAGGCAGACGTCCTCGAGGTCGCGGTGGGCGGTCAGCAAGGTGACCGCGCCGGGGCACTCGTACAGCTCGCGGCTCTTGATGCCGACCAGGCGGTCCTCGATCATGTCGATCCGGCCGACGCCGTGCGCGCCGGCGCGGCGGTCGACCTCGGCGATCAGCTGTGCGATCGGCAGCTGCTTGCCGTCGACGGCCACCGGCACCCCCTCGGCGAACGTCACCGTGATCTCCTCGGGGGTGTCGGGGGCGGCCCGGGGATCGACCGTCCGGGCGAACACCTCCTCGGGAGCCCGGGCCCAGGGATCCTCCAGGATCCCGCACTCGGCGGTCCGACCCCACAGGTTCTCGTCGATCGAGTAGGGACTGTCCTTCTGCACCGGGACGGGCAGGTCCCGCTCAGCTGCCCACGCGATCGCTTCATCGCGTGACAGGCCCCACTCCCGGATAGGGGCTTCGGTGTGCAGGTCGGGGGCCAGGCACATCGTCCCGACCTCGAAGCGGACCTGGTCGTTGCCCTTCCCGGTGCACCCGTGGGCCACCGCGGTGGCGTCGGTCTCGCGGGCGACGCGGACCAGGTGCTTGACGATCAGCGGGCGCGACAGCGCCGACACCAGCGGGTACTTGCCCATGTAGAGGGCGTTGGCCTTGAGCGCGGGGACGAGGAAGTCCTCGGCGAACTCGTCGCGGGCATCGACGACGAGCGCGTCCACCGCCCCGCAGTCCAGCGCGCGGCGGCGGATGCCGTCCAGCTCGCCGGTGTGGGCGTTGGCGTCCGCGCCGTCCTGGCCGACGTCGACGGCCAGGGCGACGACCTCGTAGCCCTTGTTCTCGGCGAGCCATCGGATCGCGACGGAGGTGTCCAAACCACCGGAGTAGGCCAGGACGAGGCGGGGAGTCGGCATGGTGGTCCCTTCAGGTCAGGTCGGCGAGGTCCCGGAAACGCCGGGCGAGGTCGCGCCCCGCGATCCCTTCCCGTGCGATCACCACCACCGTGTCGTCGCCGGCGACGGTGGCGAGCACGCCGGGCAGCTCGGCGAGGTCGATGGCAGCGGCCACGGGTCCCGCACCGGCCGGTGGGGTGCGCAGCACGGCGAGGTTCCCGCTGCTGTCAACCTCGACCACGAAGCGTTGCACGACGTCGCTCAGGCGATCGCGAGCGGTCGCAGGCGCCGGATCGCTCGCCAGACGGTACGCCAACGCCCCGGAGGTGCCACGGACCTTGACGGCACCGAGCTCGTCCAGGTCGCGAGACACGGTCGCCTGCGTGGTCTGCACCCCGTGGTCGGCGAGCAGGTCACACAGCTGCTCCTGGGACTGCACCTCGTGGTCGTGCAGCAGACCCACGATCAGGCGTTGGCGGTCGGGCTTGCTCACCGTGCCGGCGGCGCGGGCCATCACCTGCTCCCGTCGCCGTCTGCGACGAGCGCCAGCAACAGCGCCTTCTGTGTGTGCAGCCGGTTCTCGGCCTGGTCCCACACCCGCGACGCGGGTCCGTCCAGGACCTCGCCGGTGACCTCCTCGCCGCGGTGGGCGGGCAAGCAGTGCAGGAAGATGGCGCGGGGTGCGGCCTTGGCGAGCAGGTCGGCGTTGACCTGGTAGGGGGCGAACGCCGCACGACGCTGGTCGACCTGGTCGTCTTGACCCATCGACGCCCACACGTCGGTGTAGACGACCTCGGCGCCGGCGACCGCCGCCAGCGGATCATCGGTGACCGTGACCGCCGCGCCCGACGTTCGGGCCTGCTCGACGACGCCCGGGTCAGGCGCGTACCCGGCAGGGTGGCCGACACGCACGTCCATGCCGGCGAGCCCGCCGGCCAGCAGGAGCGAGTGCGCGACGTTGTTCCCGTCGCCGACGTAGGCCACCGACACGCCGCGCAGCGAACCGAACTCCGCCCGGATCGTCTGCAGGTCCGCCAGCGCCTGGCACGGGTGCTCGTGGTCGGTCAGGGCGTTGACGACCGGGACGGTCGCGGCGGCAGTCAGCTCCTCGACCCGATCCTGTGCGAACGTGCGCACCACGATCGCGTGGGCGTACCGCGACAGGACCGCTGCGGTGTCGGCCAGCGTCTCGCCGCGACCCAGCTGCAGCTCCTGTGACGACAGCGCCAACGGGTGGCCGCCGAGCTCGGCGACCGCGACCTGGAACGACACCCGCGTGCGGGTCGAGGGCTTCTCGAACAGCAACACGACGGTCCGCCCCGCGAGGTCGCCACGGTGGTCGACGCCGGCGTCGCGACGCTCGGAGCGCAAGCGGTCGGCGACGTCGAGCAGGCGGGCGAGCCGGTCGCGGTCGAGGTCAGCCACGCTGAGGAAGTGCCGCACCCCTAGTCCTGGTCCCCGGCGCGGTCCACGTCGGCCGCCGGAGCGCTCGTCTGGCCGGCTTGGGCGACGGAGAGGAGTGCGTCCGACAGCGCGGCGACCGCGAGGTCGATCTCGTCGTCGGTGACGATGAGCGGCGGCGCCATGCGCACCAGGTCGTCGGCGACCGCGTTGACCAGGAGGAACCGGTCGCGGCAGGCCGCTTCGACGGACGCGGCGACCGGCCGGTCGAGCTCCACGGCGATGAGCAGGCCGCGTCCGCGTACCCCTGCCGCGTGGGGGACGGCACCGACCAGGCCGCGGAGCGCGTCGGCCAGGCGCGTCCCAGCCGTCGCGGCGGCGGCGACCAGGTCGTCGGCTTCCAGGGTGTCAACAACAGCGAGGGCCGCGGCGCACGTCACCGGGTTGCCACCGAAGGTCGAGGCGTGCTGGCTCGGCGCGAAGGCGTTGGCGGCGGGGCCGCGGGCGACGCACGCCCCGATCGGCAGGCCGTTGGCCAACGCCTTGGCGAGCGTCACCACGTCTGGCTCGATGGGGGTCTGCTGCCAGGCGAACCACGACCCGGTCCGCCCCATGCCGGTCTGGATCTCGTCGACGATCAGCAGCGCCCCGTGCCGGTCGCAGGCGTCGCGAGCGGTGGACAGGACCGCGTCGGGGACCGCCCGGACACCACCCTCGCCCTGGATGGCCTCGACCAGGACCGCGCAGGTGTCGTCGCCGACCGCGGCGCGAAGGGCGTCGGGGTCGTCGTGGGCGACGTGGTCGACGTACCCGGCCAGCGGCTCGAACGGGTCGTGCTTGGCCAGTTGCCCGGTGGCTTCCAGGGTGGCGAGGGTCCGCCCGTGGAAGGACCCCTCCAGGGCGACGACGCGGTACTTGTCGCGGTGCTGTGCCAGCCCGTGGCGGCGGGCAAGCTTGATCGCGGCCTCGTTGGCTTCCGCTCCGCTGTTGCACAGGAACG
>JALYHG010000210.1 GCA_030776725.1 Actinomycetota bacterium | reverse complement strand
CGATGCGGATGTGCGCCGGTCGGCCGTCGACGGCCGGGTCGTGCAGCAGCGGGTGGATGGTCGCGATCACCTCCGCGCTGCCGGCGTGCAGGTGCCACGCCCCCGTGCGGCCGACCTCTTGGCCGGGCAGCGCCCGCACCCACGCGTCGAGCGTGGCGGTGGCGCGCCACGCTCCCCGGACGGTGCGGGCGGGTGCGGGGCGGCCGTCGCCGGTGGTGAGCCCCACCAGCGCGTCGCCTCTGGCGACCTCCTCACGGTCGACGCCCGACAGGTTCACCGCGACGCGGCTCCCGGGGGCGGCCGCGTCGACGTCGGCGCCGAGGCTCTGCAGTCCACGGACCCGGACGGTGCGGCCATCGGGGGACAGGATCAGCTCCTGTCCGACCCGCAGCCAGCCGTCCACCAACGTGCCGGTAGCCACCGTGCCGGCACCAGTGATCGTGAACGACCGGTCGACCCACAGCCGGGGACGGCCGACGTCGCCGGCAGCCGGGGTCTGCGCGAGGCGCCGGGCGAGCGTGGCGCGCAACTCCGGTACGCCGCGGCCGGTGATCGCGTCGACCACCACGACCGGTGCCCCGGCCAGGCTCGTGGCCGCCAGCCGGCGGCCGACGTCCGCAGCGACTGTGGCGGCCCGCTCGTCGCCGGCGAGGTCGGCTTTGGTGACGGCGACCACGGCGGCGCGGACGCCGAGCAGGTCGAGGATGTCGAGGTGTTCCTGCGACTGCGCCGACCAGCCGTCGTCGGCAGCGACCACGAACAGGGCCAGCTGCACCGCCCCGGCGCCGGCGAGCATGTTGGCGATGAACCGCTCGTGGCCGGGGACGTCGACGAACGCGACGGTCAGCCGGGCGTCGCCGTCGGGGACGTCGAGGTTGGTCCACACGAAGCCGAGGTCGATCGTGAGCCCGCGGCGGCGTTCTTCCTCCCACCGGTCGGGTTCCATGGTAGTCAACGCCCGCAGCAGCGTGGACTTGCCGTGGTCGACGTGTCCGGCGGTGGCGACGACGTGCACGGCCGGTCTCACCCGTGGTCGCGGAGGGCGGCCCGGACCGCTTCGGCCAGCAGGTCGTCGTGCGCCGGTGCGATCGTGCGCAGGTCCAGCACGACCGTGTCGCCCTCCACCCGCCCCACCACAGGGGGTTCACCAGCGCGGAGCTCGCCGGCGAGTTCGTCGGGGCGGGGGACGTCCAGCGCCACCGCCCACGACTCCAGCTCGCTCCCCGGCAGCGACCCTCCACCGGTGGTCGACACGGTCTGGACCTCTCGGGCCGGGGCGCCCAGTTGAGAGGCGAGTCGCACGGCGCGGTCGCGCAGCGTCTCGACGTCGGCGGTCAGCATCGCCCAGACCGGCAGATCGAGGGGGACGTCGCTGCGCACGTGGGCCTCGAGCGTGACCTCCAGGGCGGCGCGGCGCGACTTGTCGATGCGCAGCGCACGTGCCAGCGGGTGCGTGGCGCAGCGCCGCACCAGATCGCCGCGGCCGGCGATGATGCCGGCCTGGGGGCCGCCCAGGAGCTTGTCGCCACTGAACAACACCAGGTCGGCGCCGCTGGACAGCGCCGCGACGGCCGACGGCTCGCCCTGCAGACCGGGGACGTCCACGTCCCGGATCAGACCCGAACCGATGTCGTGAACGAACGGCACGCCGGCTTCGCGGGCAACCGCGGCGATCTGCTCGTCACGCGGTTGCTGCACGAACCCCACGATCCGGTAGTTGGACCGGTGGATCTTCATGATCACGCCGGTGCGGTCACAGACCGCGTGACGGTAGTCGTCGACCCGCGTGCGGTTGGTTGTCCCGACCTCGCGCAGGATCGAACCCGATCCGGCCATCACGTCGGGGAGGCGGAACGACCCACCGATCTCGACGAGCTCACCGCGGCTCACGATCGCTTCGCGTCCGGCGGCGAGCGCGGCCAACACCAGCACGACCGCCCCGGCGCCGTTGTTGACGACCGTCGCGGCTTCCGCGTCGCACGCTTCGGCGGCGAGCCGACCCAGGTGGGCGGTGCGCGAACCGCGTCTGCCGTGCTCCAGCTGGTACTCAACGGTGCAGTACCCGGCGGCCTCCGCCATCGCTGCGCGGGCGTCGGCGGACAGCGGTGCCCGGCCCAGGTTGGTGTGCAGCACCACTCCGGTGGCGTTGAGCACACGGCGGATCCGTCCCGCCCGTCGGGCGGCCAGGTCCTGCGCCGCGGCGGTGATCACCTCATCGACACCCGGTACCTGGCCGCCCCGCCGTGCCCGTTCACGTGCCTGGTCAACGGACCGGCGGACCGCGTCCGCGAACGGCCGGCGCCCGTAGGTCTCGACGAACGATGCCGCAGCCGGATCGCGGAGGACCGCATCGACCTGCGGGAGCCGCGAGAGGTCGGTCATCGCTGCTGCGGTCCGGATGCCACTCAGCTGCTCCTGACCCGACCGAAGCTGCCGGAGCGGGAGCCGGGCGCAGGTCCCCGGTCGGTGCCCTCCGCTGCGATCCGAGCCAGCCACTGGTCGAGTTCGGGCAACGAGCCACCCACACGAGGGTCGGGAGGTTGCAGGATCGAGAAGTACCGCTCGAGCTCGTGATCGAGGACCCGGCGACGTTCGTCGGTGAGCCACGGGCCGAGCAGCCGCGCTGCCACGTCCAAGGCGTCCATCCGCAGCAGCCGGGGCACGTCGCCGGCGTGGCCGGGGCCCAGGCCGGGGACGGGCGCGGCCACCACACGCCGCAGCCGCTCGCACTGGTGTGCCTCGAGATCCCCGATCCGCAGGAACCGCAGCAGCCCCAGCAGCACCTGACGGATCCCTTCACGGATCTGCTCACGTTGCTCCTCCGACCACAGCCCCGCCTGCGGAGCCTGCTCAGCGAGGCCCTCGACCAGGTCGTCGAGGAGTTCGGTGAGGTGCCGGTTCAGCGCGGGGGCGAGTTCGGCCGCGACCGCGCGGTAACGCCGCTCGTCCACGATCGACCTCGCACACAACCGATGGTCACGGAGCGACCGCCCGTCCTCGCAGGGCGATCGCAGGCACGGTACAGCGATACAGCGCGCTTTTCGTGCCGGATCGGCTGACGACGGACGCTGCATCGGGCATCATCCGCCACGGTCGATCACAGGAGCAACGTGGCCGCGATGGGTCCCGGCAGGTCGGCGAGCGCCACGGTGTTCCGCACGGTCCTCGCCGACGACGTCGCCGACCTACGGCTGCTGTACCGGGTCACGCTCGAGCGCAGCGGCCGGTTCGCGGTCGTCGCCGAAGCCGTTGACGGTGCCGAAGCGGTGGCTCACGCGACCACGCACCAGCCCGACCTCGTCCTCCTGGACGTCGCGATGCCCAACGTGGATGGGATCACGGCGCTGCCCGGGATCGTGTCGGCGTCGCCGCACACGAAGGTCGTCATGCTC
>JALYHG010000209.1 GCA_030776725.1 Actinomycetota bacterium | reverse complement strand
CTCGGCGTGAACCCGGCCGACGGCCTGGTCTACGTCGCGACCCACTTTGGCCTGTGGCGCCTGTCGCGGTCGGGCGAGCCGGAGCGCGTTGGGGAGTACTTCCACGACCTCATGGGCTTCACGGTCGTGGGTGAGGACCATTTCCTCGCGAGCGGACACCCGTCCGGCGGTGACCTGCCGCCACAGCTGGGTCTGATCGAGACCACCGATGCCGGCGCGACCTGGCGCAGCGTGTCGTTGCTCGGAGGCGCCGACTTCCACGCGCTGTCGGCCGCGCACGGGAAGGTCTACGGCTGGAACACCGCCGACAGCGCCTTCATGGTCAGCGACGATGGCCGCGACTGGGAGGAGCGCAGCACCGTGGGGATCCTCGACTTCGCGGTCGCGCCCGACGACCCCGACGAGGTGCTCGCCACGATCGCAGAGACCCGCAGTGAGACGTCGGTCGCGCGCAGCCGCGACGGCGGGCGCACGTGGGAGGAGATCGACGCGCCGTCACTTGGACGACCCGCATGGCCGGATGGCGACGTCGTATGGGCGGTGGGCGTCGATGGCGTTTTGTGGCGCAGCGCCGACCGTGGCGGCACCTGGGAGGAAGGCATTTCCCTGGGTGGCTTCCCGGAAGCCTTCTTCGCGCACGAGGACCGACTCTACGTCGCGGCTGGGGGAGTGATCGCACGGTCCGAGGACGGAGGCAAGTCATGGGACGCCGTCGTCCGCTACGGGTAGAGCTCGCTACACGACACGATGGATTCGTCCGCGTCGACGCGCGCCGTACCGACGGAAGGGATGGCGCGGCGATCGGTCTTACTTGGCCCACCCGGCCGGGCGGTGACGCTCGCTGAGCCCGCAGGCATCAAAGTGTCCGATGCGGGCAGCCAAGCGGGAGTGGGGGAGGAGTCGCGACCCGGCAACCGCCGATCGTGACCCCCAGCCGAACGCGGCACTTCGCGCACTGGTCGGCGCGCGCGACTTCGAGATAAGCGCCACAGGGCGGAGCTCGTCTGACGGCAGGAGGCCACAGGGGAAGTCCGCTATGTGGTTGGGGGGGTGGGTGGAGAGGCGCCGTCCCAGATTCCTCGTCTAGCGGTCTCGACGTGCAGGCGCGGGTGCTCGCCACGTTCGGTCTGGTTCGGCGCTCGTCGCCACGGGTTGGGGAGGTCCCTGCCCCGACACCGCTGCCGGGCGTCCCCCCGCGGCCGAGGTCCGGTGAACGCGATGTCGACCGGGAGCGACGGGGTCGCGTTCGGAGACGTCGACACATCCGGTCAGCCTTACGGCCTCGTTCCGACGACCGCTAACGCTCGCCCGGTCAGGCGCACGCGGCCGTCCGCCGCGACAGGGAGCGATGCTTGGAGGTGTGCGCGGACCTCGTCGCGGCGGTCGGCGGAGAGGGCGAGGGGGTATGAACCTGACGGGCCGACACCTAGCAGGAAGCCGTGCCATAGCTGGTCGAGGTCCGCGAACACCGTGTCGACGTCGATCGTCCACACGCGTCGATCGCGCAGAGGGGACGCTGCGGCGAGCTTCGCCAGTCCCGACAGCGAGCAGAGTTCCCAGCGTCCTCGCTCGTCGTCGGGTAGCCGGTGACCGTGGACCTGCGCGATCGCGTCCCAGAAGCGGGTGAGGAAGAACCCCGGATGGTCATAGTCCCACACGTAGCCGGCCACGATCCCCTCGGGACGGGTCACCCGGCACATTTCGGCGAGGGCTCGTTGGGCGTCCGCGACGAAGTTCAGGGTCAAGCCGGTCACGGTCGCGTCGAAGGCGCCGTCCGGGAATAGCAGGTTCTCGGCGTCGCCTGCCTCGAAGCGGGTCTCTGGTGTGTCGCGCAGTCGCTCGCGCGCCAGGGCGAGGAACGACGGGCTGGGATCGACGCCGACGATGCTGGATGGGGCGCAGCGCCCGGCGATGACCGTGGTCAGCGCGCCGGTGCCGCATCCCACGTCCAACCAGCGGCGTGCAGGGGGCACGTGGAGGTCGTTGAGGAAGCGGACGGCGACCCGGCGACTCCAGCGCCCCATGAACGTCTCGTATCCGTGGGCCGCCGTCCACATCGACGGATCGCTGTCGGCGATCGCTGTCGGCGGCCGGCTCATCCGTCTGTGGAGGGGTCAGCGGCCGGCCGTGAGACGGGCACGACACCGGTCAGCGCCTCGACGAACGCGTCGGGACACTCGACGTGGGGCAGGTGACCGGCAG
>JALYHG010000208.1 GCA_030776725.1 Actinomycetota bacterium | reverse complement strand
GCCCACCGCCACGGCCTCGTGCCCGAGCGCCACGATCCCTCCTGCGTCACGACGTTGCCACCTCAGCGCTCGGCGCGGCACTGTGGACGGCGCCGACCATGTGCACCACCAGGGCGTTCACGGCGTGATGTGCCTCGAGCGGCGTCATGTGACCGATCCCCGGCAGCTCCACCACATCCACGTCCGGGTTCACCTCGGCCATGTGGCGGGCGTGGTCGACCGGTGTCATGCGGTCACGGGCCCCGACCACCACCAACGTCGGGACATCCAGCGTCGCCAGCGTGTGCTCCTCGTCCATCCGCGCCAGCACGGGGAGCAGCTGGCTGGCGGTGCGCAGGTCGGTGTCCAGCACCAGTTGCTCGGTGAAGTCGACGTACCGGGGATCCGCACCGCGGGAGAGGGCGACCCCGCGGACCAACACGTAGCTCAGGTCGGTCGAGGCACGGTAGATACGGGCCAGCTCACGGACCCGATCGCCGAGCAGCCCGGCGCCGGCGGTGATGGCGCGTTCCGCCCGGGCCAGCAGCTGCACGCCGAGACCCAACGCGACGTCCTCAGCGCCCGACTTGACGGTGGTCGACAGCAGCACCAGCCCCCCGACCCGAGCGCGGAACAGGTCGCCGTGGCGGCGGGCGCAGGCCAGGGCGGTCATCCCGCCCATGGAGTGGCCCACCACGACGAGCGGGCCGCGGGTGTGGTCGGTGGCCTGCTCGATCACGGTCGCGAGCGCGTCACCGAGCAGCTCGATCGTGAAGGTGCCCGAGCGGGGCGGGGATGACCGCGCGTGGCCCGGCTGGTCGTAGGTGATCAGCTGGTAGCGGTGTCGCAGCGCGACGACCTGTTCGTGCCAGCAGCGGCCCGACATCGTGTACCCGTGCACGAACACGACCTGGGGGACGTCGGGGCCGTCGGGGCCGTAGGTCTCGACGAAGATTGTGGTGGCGTCGGGGCCTTCGAACTCACGCGAGTCGCCAGCGAAGTCGCCCAGCTCGGGACCGTGGCGGGCGAACTGCACCCGCCCGCGGAACGCCTCTCGCTCACCGAAGTACCCCGCGGCGACACCAGCTGCGGTCGCCGCGGCGGTCAACGCCCGTCTGCGTCGGTCAGCCACCGCTGGCCTGCCCGGTCAGGTAGACCCGTGGCACCCGCGGTGCGATGCGGCTGAGGATCTCGTAGGCGATCGTGTCGGCATGGTGAGCCCACTCGGTGGCGGTCACCTCGGCATCCTCCTGCCTGCCCAGCAACACGACCTCGTCGCCGACGTCGACCCGGTTGTCGCCGCACCACACCATGAACATGTCCATGGTGACGGCCCCGACGATCGGGCGGCGGACCCCGCTCACCACCACCTCGCCACGGTTCGACAGCAGCCGGGGTACCCCGTCGGCGTACCCGAGCGGGACCGTAGCGACGACGCCGGCCGTGGGAGCCGACCAGCTGTGTCCGTACGAGATCGCGGTGTTGGCCCGGACCCGCTTGGCGAACGCCACCTCGGCCACCAGGCGCATCACCGGGCGCAGCTGCGCGGCGCTGGCCAGGGCGGGAGATGGGGGCGCCCCGTACATCGCGATGCCGAGACGGACCGCGTCGTAGTGCGCCTCGTCGATGGTGAGCGCCGCCGCGGAGTTGGCCGCGTGGACGACGGTGGCGTCGAAGCCGTGCGTGCGGGCCAACTGCAGGAACTCCTCGAACCGCTGCTGCTGCTGGCGGACCGAGGGGTGTCCCGGCTGGTCGGCGCACGCGAAGTGGGTCATGAGGCCTTGGACCTCCAGGTCCGGCCAGGCGCGCAACGTCCGCAGGAACCCGTCCCAATCCGATCGGGGCACCCCCACGCGTCCCATGCCGGTGTCGGCGTTGACGTGGACGCGCACCGGGCGGCTGCGTCTGGCGGCCTCCACGCGGAGGGCTTCCGCGAACGTCGCGGTGTACACCGACGGTGTCAGGTCGGCGGCCACGATCCGGGCGGCAGCGGCCGGCGGCGGTTCGGACAGCAACAGGATCGGCACGGTCACGCCGGCGGCGCGCAGCTCCTCGGCCTCCTCCACGAGCGCGACCGCGAGCGACGTGGCTCCGGCGCTCAGCGCAGCCCGCGCCACGGGGACCGCGCCGTGCCCGTACGCGTCGGCCTTGACGACGGCGATCACCTCGGCCGGCGCGACGCGTTCGCGCAACAGGCGGACGTTGTGGTCGACCGCCTCGAGGTCGATCTCGGCCACCGCCGGGCGGAGCGGCCCACCAGGGTCGTCGCGGAGACCGGTCACGGGCGCCGCCCGGACGGGGCGTCGTCGGCCGGGGTGCGTCCGGCACGCCAGCCTGGCGCGTCGAAAGGCCACGTCGGTCGGTCGTGCGCTAACCGGACGGTGAGCGCCAGCGCGGCCGGGACCGCCTCAGCCATGTCGACGCTGGTGCTGCGGTCGGCGGCCGTCACCCCAGCCAGCTGTCCGGCCAGCCCGCCGCGCCAGCACGCCTGCGCGACGGCGTGCGGGACGTCGTCTGCGGTGGCGCAGCCGGCCGCGACCATGCCGGCGAGGACGTCGCCCGTCCCGCCCGCTGCCAGCGCCGGACCGCCGGTGGGGGTCACCCAAACCCGTTGGTCGGGTGCGGCGACGACGGTGGTGGGGCCCTTGGCCACGACCGTGGCACGCAGCCGCGCTGCCAGCGGTGGTGCCAGCTCGGCGCGGCGGCGCAGCGCGTCGTCGCCGTCCGTGGCGTCTTCGACCAGCCGGGCCAGCTCCCGGTGCTGGGGCGTGACGACGAGTTCGCCGGCGTGGTCGGCCAGGACGTCGGTCTCGCCGCGGTGGGCGTTGAGAGCATCGGCGTCGAGCACGAGCCGTCGGGCCGTTCGGCGCAGCGCGTCGATCACCTGGCGGGTGCCGGATCCGAACGTCATGCCGGGTCCAGCCACCACCACGTCGGCGTCCGCCGCGGCGTCGCGGATCGCATCGGCGGCGGTGGCGGCCACCGCCCCGCCGGCATCGTCCAGACCGACGGTCAGCGCAGGCGGGATCAGGCCGGCGACCAGGTCCTGGATGCCGCGCGGGACCGCGACGGTGACCAGCCCCGCACCGGCCGCCAGGGCACCGCGTGCGCACAGCACCGCCGCACCGGCCATGCCGCGCGACCCCGCGACGACCAGGACCCTGCCGCGGGCGTGCTTGTCCACCTCGACCGGGAGCGCCTGCGGGGCGGCGCCAGCAGCGGTCAGCGCCGACCAGGCGACCTCGGGCGGCTGGTACGCCTCGCCCAGATCCCCGACCGCGACGCGGCCGGCGTACTTGGCTCCGGGGTACAGCAGCACGCCGCGCTTCAAGCCGCCGAACGTGACCGTCAGATCGGCCGAGACGGCCTCGCCCGGGACCTGCCCGTCGTCAGCCTGGACACCGGTGGGGACGTCGCACGCCACCACCGACGTCCCGCGGTGGCGGGCCCGCCGCAGCGCCGCCACCGCCTCGCCGATCACCCCGCGGGGCGCGCCGGTCGCCCCGGTCCCCAGCAGACAGTCGACCGCGACGTCGCACCACTGCAGGACGGCGTCGGTGGCTTGCGGGCCCCGCGCCCACCCGCCGGCGCCGAGGAACCGGCGGCGCTGGTCGCCCGCCTCGTCGGAGAGTTCAGCGTCGAGTCCCGCG
>JALYHG010000207.1 GCA_030776725.1 Actinomycetota bacterium | reverse complement strand
GCGCAGCCACGCGTGCTGCCGCGGCTGGCGCGCGACCGGCTCGCCCTCACCGGGCTCGTCATCATCGCGGTGTTCGCTGTCGGGGCGGTCGCGGCCCCGCTGCTGGCCCCCCACGACCCCAACGTGGTCGACGCTGCCAGCCGGCTGTCCGGCCCCAGCGCTGCCCATCCGCTGGGCACCGATCACCTCGGCCGTGACCTACTCAGTCGGATGTTGTTGGGGTCGCGCTGGTCGCTGGGAACCGCTGCGCTGGCGACGTGCATGGTGATGACGATCGGGGTGGGGATCGGGACGCTGGCGGGGTACTACGGCGGCGCTGTCGGCAGCATCGTCATGCGGGTGGTCGACGTGCTGCTGGCCTTCCCCAGCTTGATCCTCGCTCTGGCCGTCGTGGGGACCCTCGGACCGGGGATCCGGAACGTCATCATCGGCCTGGTGGTGATCTGGTGGGTCGACTACGCCCGCATCGTGCGGGGCATGGTCCTGACGCTGCGTGAGCGGGAGTTCGTCGTCGCAGCCCGAGCGCTGGGCGCCACCGATCGTCACCTGGTGGTCCGCCACCTCCTGCCGAACGTGGTCCCGCCGGTTGCGGTCCTGGCCAGCCTCGAGATGGGCACGCTCATCCTGGCGATCTCGGGGCTGAGTTTCCTCGGCCTCGGGGTGCAGCCACCCACGCCGGAATGGGGCGCCATGCTCAACGAGGGGCGCCCGTTCCTGCAGAGCGCCCCGCTGTTGATGGTCTACCCCGGGCTGGCGATCTCCCTGGTCGTGCTCGGCTTCAACCTGCTCGGTGACGGCCTACGCGATGTCCTGGACACCCGGCTGGAGACGTGAGCGTGCATCCGGCGGATGATGACGAGCAAGCGAGACACCCGGTGGTGTCCGCACCCGGGGGTGATGCGCGATCGACCGCCGGACCGGCGGCTGATCGCTGGCGGCGGCTCGTCGAGGCGCGACTGGAGGAGATGGGTCGCCTGCGGCCCGCTGGCGGTGACGTCGGGCCCGAGTTCTGGGACCGCCGCGCCGCCCGGTACGCCGATCGTGTGGCGGGCACCGCCGAGCGTGATCCGTTCCTGCGGCGGGTGCGTCGCCGCTGCGGGCGTCGCACGACCGTGGTGGACGTGGGCGCCGGAACGGGGCGGTTCGCCTTGGCGCTCGCGCCGGTGGTGGGGCGGGTGATCGCGGTCGATCAGAGCCCACGGATGCTCGAGCTGCTGCGCGGCGAGGCCGACCGCCGCGGTCTGTCGAACGTCGAGACCTGCCACGGCCGCTGGGAGGACGTCACCGGGATCGTCGGCGATGTGGTGGTGTGCTCCTACGTGCTGCCGGTCGTCACCGACGTGGCAGCGTTCATCGACAAGCTCGACGCGGCGGCCCGCCGGCGCGTCTTCGTCTACCTGAGCGGTGCCAGCGCCGACCTGGTGCACGACCACCTGTGGCGCCACTTCCACGGCCGGCCCCGCGCCCCCGCCCCGACCTGGCTAGACGCGGTCGGAGTCCTCCGAGAGCTCGGGATCGACCCGCACGTCGAGGTGGTCGAGGTCCCGGTCAGGCGGCGGTTCACCAGCGTGGCGGAAGCGGTCGACGACCATCACGAGCACCTGCTGCTGAACGACACACCGACGCTGCGCCAGGAACTCGAGCAGGTGCTGTCGATCTGGCTGGTCCGTGACGGTGACCGGCTGCGCCCGCCGCTGAAGACCCTGCCGGGAGCGGTCATCAGCTGGGAGTCGGGTCAGGCCAAGCAACGCCCCGTCGACGTCTGAGCGGTCGATCCGGACGCCTCGAGCACCATCTCACGAACCGGTACGGAGGTCAGGGCGTACCCCACCTGAGGATCACGCAGCGACCGGGAGAACGCCACCCCGATGACGCGGCCATCGGATGTGAGCAGCGGCCCACCCGACCCGCCCTCGGGCATGTGCGCCAGCAGCTGGTACACGTCACGCCGCACCCGGCCGCTGCCGTACAGGTCACGTCCCACGGCGGTGAAGCGCCTGAGCACCGCAGCCGGCTCGGAGCGGAACGTCCCGAGCGGGAAGCCCAGGACCGCCCCGGTTTCGCCCCGCTCCACGGGCTCCGCCGCGAGCTCCAGCGGGGCGATGGCCAGCCCGTCGACGTGCAGCACGGCGATGTCGAGGTCGGCGTCGAACGCCACGGTCACCGCCGTGTCGCGGCCGTCGAGGCTCTCGATGACGACCTCGCTGGCGCCCGAGACGACGTGGGCGTTGGTGACCACCAGCTCGGGGCCGGCCACGAACCCCGACCCCTGCTGCTCGACCGGACACCCCCGGCCGAACACCTTCACGGTGGCTGGCCGTCCTGCGTCGGTGGCGGCCCGGACCTCCGCGTCCGACGGGAGATCGACCGGCTCTGCTGGTTCTGGCTCCAGCCCGGTGAACAGCGGCGGGGCGCTGGGCACGTCGAAGGTCCGCCCCAGCCGGGCGAACACCGCAGGGGCGGGCGGGAAGACGCCGTCGACCACGTTGAGCACGGCCGAGCCGTGGATCTGGCCGGTGATCCCCGCGGCGGGCGCGGCCGCCAACGCCGACGTGAACACCCAGGTGATGGCCAGGAGGGCCAGCGCGGCGACGCCGGCGCCCACGGCACGGTCGGCGGGACCCGCCCCCGCCTGTCTCAGCTGGCCCCGCAGGCCCAGGGCGACGTGGACGCCGACCACCGCCAGGGCCGTCGCGATGCCGAACACCAGGAACAGGGTCACCAGGACCTGGCCGACGTACCCGCGGAACAAAGGGGTGACGGCCGGTGCGATGATCGCCCCGGCTCCCATGCCGCCCAGGAACCCGGTGAAGAAGCCGACTTGCACGGCGGCGCCCGCCAGCGCGCCCTGGAACGCCGCCGAGGCCAGCGCGATGATGATGACGACGTCGAGCAGGTTCACCGACGGGGGCGGGTCAGGCTTGCGGCTCGGCCACCGGGGGGGCCGCCATGTCGGCCAGCGGGTGCACCTCGTAGCGGGCGAAGTTGTAGACGGGCGACCGGGCCAGTAGCCGCTCGAGCTCCTCGTTGGAGTCCACGTCGTAGATCCACGCCCCGCCGTGCGAACCGACGATGTGGTAGCGGGCCACCACCTTGCCCTGCTGCTGCAGCGGCTCGGCGTAGTCGGGCATGCGCAAGACCGCCCTGATCACCTCCGTCGAGAGCCGGGCGATCTCTATCCGCCACATCACCAGGAACTTCATCCCCACCCCTTCGACGTCGACCGCACGAACCTAACCCGTTGGTGGGCGGCGGGACCAGTGCGGCGTGGGACCTGCGGCCCGGGGCCCGTACCGTGTAGCCAGGAGGAGCCATGCAGCCAACACGTCACCTGTCCCGACCGGCCGGCCCGGTCCTGTTCGCGCGGTACGCCTACCCGCCCAACCAGCTCGGCTTCTGCGGTCCGGAAGATCACGGCGCGCTCCTGGACTACGGCGCTGCGCAGGTCAGCGACCAGGGGCTGGTGCAGCTGGCCAGAGCGTTCACGGGTCCGTGGCCGTACCTGCAGCTGATCGCCGGGGCGGCGGGCGTCGATGATCCGTTCGACCGGCGGGTCGTGGAGGCGTACTGGATCGGGAACGGTCTCCTCGACCAGGTGTCCACCACGGAGTTCGGGAAGGCGGTGTGGGAACGTTTCCGCCGGGTCGCCGGCCGACGCTGGGATCATCTCGCCGAGGCCATCCCGGCCGGGGCGGTCGCTCACCACTCGTTCCACGTCTTCGGCGTCTACCCGTGGGTCGGGTTGTTGGAGTCCGGCCGCTCCGACCATCCGCTGCACCAGCTCGACCGCTGCCGCATCCGTTGGGGTCAGGTCGTGACCAGCCTCGGTGACCAGGTCCTCGTCCGCTCCCCGCTGCTGCAGTGGGACGGGTCCCAGCTGTCGCTGGGCGAACCGGAACTGGAGACCGTCACCCGCGCGGTCGACGGGCTGGGGTTCGTTGAGCAGCTGCAGCCGGGCAACTGGGTGTCGATGCACTGGAACTGGGTCTGCGACCGGCTCGACCACCGTCAGCTCACCAACCTCCGCCGCTACACGACGCGGCAGCTGGAGATCACCAACCGGCGGGTCGGGCACAGCGGACCGGGCATGGTGATGGCCGGTGGACGCTGAGCGACGCACGATGTCGGCCAGTCCGACACGCGTCATGCGCTGGGTCGTCGCCGTCGTCGCGGTGTTCGCGGTGGCCTGCGCCACCGAGCCGGCCGGCGGCCCGGCCACACCGGGAACGGCGACCGGCCCTGCCGAGCCGTCGGGCACCATCCGGCTGTACACGTCGGTGACCGAGGACACCGTGGCAGCCGTCGTCGACGCCTACCGCTCTGCCCACGGCGACGTGGAGATCGAGGTCTTCCGTGCCCCGACCGGAGAGCTCGCCGGCCGGATCGCGGCCGAACAACGTCAGGGAGGTATCCGGGCGGACGTCCTATGGCTGACCGATCCTCTGTCCATGCAGGAGTACGCCTCCCAGGGGATGCTGCGGTCGTGGACGCCGGACGAGGTCGGTGCGGTCCCCGAGCAGTTCAGGCAGGAGACCTTCTTCGGGACCCGGATCCTCAACATGGTCCTGGTGCACCAGCCCGATCTGGACCCGGCCCCGGCCGCGTGGTGGGACCTGGCCGAACGCGACCTCTCACGGCCGGTGGCGATCCCCGATCCGGGCTTCGCGGGGTCGGCGTTCGGGGCGCTGGGGTACTTCGCACTGGCCGAGGACTTCGGCTTCGACTTCTACCGGGCGTTGAAGGAGCGCGGTGCGGTGCAGGTCAAGGCTCCCGGCGACGTCGTCACCGGCGTAGCGGAGGGCTGGTACGCAGCGGGGATGAGCCTGGACAAGATCGCCTTCACCGCGGTCGAGAAGGGCTCCCCGGTCGAGGTGGTCTTCCCGGAGCCGGGAGCCATCGCGATGTACAGCCCGATCGCGGTGGTGGCATCCACCACCAACACCGCCGCTGCGGAATCGTTCGCGAACTTCACGCTCACCCGCGACGCCCAGCAGGCGATCGCGGAGACCGGCTGGGAGCCGGTCCGCGACGACGTCGCCTGGGACCGTGGCGGGCCGACGGTCACGCCCGACTGGCAGGAGGCGTTCGACCGTCAGGACCAACTGCTCGAGCAGTACCGGACCATCTTCGGTGGGTGACGTCGCCCGCCGGCTGGGGTGGGGACCGGCCGGGGTGGTCGTGGCGGCGGTCCTGCTCGGGCTGATCGGCGTGGTGCCGATCGTCGAGCTGGTCGCGACCGCCGCGGGCGAGGGGACCACCGCGCTCCGCGCGACCTTCGCCCGTCCCGGGTCGGTTCGGGCGGCGTTCAACACCGTGTGGACGGCCGTAGCCGTCACGCCGCTGGCGGTCGCGGGTGGGCTGGCGGCAGCGCTGGTCACCGAGCGCACCGCGGCTCCGGGCCGACGGGCGCTGCGGGTGGCGGTCCTGCTGACGCTCCTGGTCCCGCCGTTCGTGTCGGCCGAGAGCTGGGCGCGGGCCTACGGCCCTTCCGGTCTCATCGACGACCTGCTCGGTGTCGCCCTACCGGGGCTGATCGGCCCCGTGGGGGTCGTCGCCGTGATCGCCGCGCACGCGTTACCGCTGGCCTACCTGGTGGTGGCCGGTGCCCTGACGTCACGCGCCGAACCGGACCTGGAGCGCGCCGCCCGCGTCGCCGGAGCATCGCGGTGGGTGGCGTTCCGGACGGTCACGCTCCCGCTGCTCCGCCCCGCCCTGGTCGCGGCCGCGGCACTGGTGTTCGTCACGGCGGTCAACGCCTTCGGCATCCCCGCCGTGCTGGGCTTGCCGGCCGGGTTCGTCACGCTCACCACCCGCATCTACCGCGACCTGGCGTTCGCCGCCGACCCGGCAGCCTTCACCCGGGTGGTGGTGCTCTCCACGACCCTGGTGGCGCTCGCGTTGGCGACCGTCGGCACAGCCGACGCGGCGATCGGCGTGCGCGGCCCGGTGACCCGCACCGGCGCCCCCGCGGGCGGTGCGGTCCCCGC
>JALYHG010000206.1 GCA_030776725.1 Actinomycetota bacterium | reverse complement strand
GAAGCGATGCGGCGAGCGGGCGCGTGGGGCGCCACCACGGTGTGGATCGGGACCGGGGAACGACCTCCCAGCGGGTCCGCTGATCACGTCCTGTGGTTGCACGCCGACGACGGGCTCGCACCCTACGACGGCCGGTTCATCCTGCTGTACCACCTGCTGTGGGAACTCACCCACGTCTGCTTCGAGCACCCCGGCCTGCTCACGACCGACGACGCGCTCTGCACCGACGACGTCTGCATCACCTGCTCCGACGAAGGACGCCTGGCCGAGATCGTGAGCGTCGGCGCCGGTGGGGAAGCACTCGCCCGCACCGCACAGGGCTGGGAGAAGATCGACACGACGCTCGTCGGCGACATCGACGAGCACGATCTGGTCCTGGTGCACGCCGGATCGGCGCTGTCACGGATCGATCTCGAGGACAGCCAGTGAGCCAACAAGGTGCGGATTTCCTCTACCCGATGATCGACGGCGACGAGCGCGACGCCGGGTCGCTCCTCGACGATCTCGCACGCTCGGCGGAGGCCAAGGCCGCCCAGAGCGCTGCCCTGTCGGCCGCCACGCTCCAGGCATGCGACGCGCAGCTCGACGAGATCGCCGACGCGATGGCCGAGCGGTTCGCAGACGGTGGGCGCCTGTTCACGTTCGGGAACGGCGGGAGCGCCACGGACGCGGCAGGGATCGCTGCCCTGTTCACCCACCCACCGCGCGGACGGTCACTGGCGGGGCGGTCGCTGGCCAGCGACGAGTCGGTGCTCACCGCTCTGGCCAACGACATCGGCTTCGACTGGGTGTTCTCGCGCCAGCTGATCGCCCACGCCCGCCCCGGCGACATCGCGATGGGGTTCTCCACCAGCGGGAACTCCGACAACGTGATCAAGGCGTTCGAGGAGGCCCGTCGGCGCGACGTCGTCACGGTCGGCTTCGCCGGCTACGACGGCGGGGCGATGGGCGCCTGTGCTGACCTGCAGCACTGCCTGATCGTCGGCTCCGACAGCGTGCACCGCATCCAGGAAGCGCAGTCGGCTACCGCGTACCAGCTCTGGTGCCGCGTCCAGACCAGGCTCGATGGGGAGACTGCCACGTGAAGTTCGTCGACGAGTTCCGAGACCCGGCCGCGGCCCGCACCCTGGTGCGCGAGATCCGCGACCTGGCGGCCCCCGACCGCCACTACAAGTTCATGGAGGTCTGTGGTGGGCACACCCACACGATCTACCGCCACGGCATCGAGCAGCTGCTCCCCGACAACGTCGAGCTGGTCCACGGCCCCGGCTGCCCGGTCTGTGTGATCCCGATGGGTCGCATCGACGACGCCATCCACGTCGCCCGGACCCCCGGGGTGATCTTCACCTCGTTCGGGGACATGATGCGGGTGCCGGGCGGGAGCGGGAGTCTGCTGGAGGCCAAGGCGCAGGGCGCTGACGTCCGCATGGTGTACTCGCCGCTGGACGCGTTGAAGATCGCGTCGGAGAACCCCGACCGGGACGTCGTCTTCTTCGCCGTCGGGTTCGAGACCACCGCGCCGTCCACGGCGGTGACCCTGCTCAAGGCCAAGGCCGCCGGGATCCGCAACTTCAGTGTGTTCTGCAACCACGTCACGATCGTCCCCCCGATCCGCGCCATCCTCGAGTCGCCGGACCTGCGCCTCGACGGGTTCATCGGTCCCGGGCACGTCTCCACCGTCATCGGCAACCGGCCGTACCGCTTCGTCACACGCGACTACGGCAAGCCGCTGGTCACCGCCGGGTTCGAACCGCTCGATGTCCTGCAGTCGGTCTACATGCTGCTGTTGCAGCTGGCCGAGGGCCGCTGCGAGGTCGAGAACCAGTACACCCGGGTGGTGCACGACGAGGGCAACCCCCGTGCCCTGCAGATCCTGGCGCAGGTGTTCGAGCTGCGGCCGCACTTCGAGTGGCGCGGCATGGGGTTCATCTCCCAGAGCGCGCTGAAGCTCAACGACGCCTTCGCCGACTGGGACTCCGAGCTGCGCTTCGAGGTCCCCGGCGTCCGCGTGGCCGACCCCAAGTCCTGTCAGTGCGGGGAGGTCCTCAAGGGCGTCATCAAGCCGTGGGAGTGCAAGGTCTTCGGGACGTCGTGCACGCCCGAGACGCCGATCGGGACGTGCATGGTGTCGTCGGAGGGCGCCTGCGCCGCCTACTACAACTTCGGCCGGCTACACGACGTGGTCGCGACGAGCGACGACGTCACCAGCCTGCCGGTGGCGTGAACCAACGGCGGTAACGCACCCAGCGACGAGGACTGGCCCATGAGCCGCACCGAGGCGTACGACCCCCGCGAGGAGGAGGTTCTCGCCCGCATCGAGCGCTTCCGCCGCAAGCGTCCCCGGCTGAAGGAGGACGCGGTCAACCTCGCTCACGGGGCCGGGGGCAAGGCTTCCGCGGCGCTGGTCGACGCGGTCTTCGTCGAGGCGTTCAGCAACGAGCTGCTGGAGCCGCTCGGGGACGGCGCCGTCCTCGAGCTGCCATCGGGGGATCGACTCGCGATGAGTACCGACTCGTTCGTGGTCAACCCGTGGCGGTTCCCCGGCGCCACGATCGGGTCCCTGGCGGTGCACGGCACGGTCAACGACCTGGCCTGCATGGGCGCGCAACCGACGTGGATGTCGGTCGCGTTCGTCTTGGAGGAGGGCCTGGCGGTCGACGACCTCCGCGACATCGTCGAGGACATGGCCGAGGCCGCTGCCCGAGCGGGGGTCACGATCGTGACCGGTGACACCAAGGTCGTGAACAAGGGCGCCGCCGACGGGCTGTACGTGAACACCACCGGCGTGGGTGTCATCCCCAAGGGGCGTCGCCTGGCCGCGGACCTGGTCCGACCGGGTGACAAGGTGTTCGTCACGGGAACCATCGGCGACCACGGCATGGCGGTGATGCTCGGCCGCGGCGACCTCAACCTCGACGCGGACATCCGCTCGGACACCGCAGCGCTGAACGGTGTCACCGAGACCCTGCTGGAAGCCGCACCCCACACGCGGTGGCTGCGTGACCCCACCCGCGGCGGGGTGGGGACCGTCTTGAACGAGCTGGTCAAGGCGACCGATCTGTCGGTGGTCCTGGCCGAACATGCGCTCCCCATCGACCGGACCGTGCTGGGAGCCTGCGACATCCTGGGGATCGACCCGCTGTACGTGGCCAACGAAGGCAAGCTGGTCGCGATCGTCCCCCCCGACGAGGCTCGCGCTGCGCTCGACGCCCTCAGAGCCCACGAGCTCGGCAAGGACGCCGCGGTGATCGGTGAGGTCCGCGCCGAGCCCGCCGGCGCGGTGCTGTTGCAGACGTCCTTCGGCGGCAGCCGCATCGTCGACATGCTCGTCGGGGATCCGCTGCCGCGGATCTGCTAACGACCCGTGCTGCGCGAACGACGGCGGATCCGCGTCATCGGGACCGTGCAAGGGGTGGGTTTCCGCCCGTTCGTGTACCGCACGGCCGTCGACCTGGCCCTCAACGGGTACGTCTCCAACGACAGCCTCGGCGTCCTGATCGAGGCGGAAGGCGCCCCCGCCGACCTCGACGAGCTGTGCCGACGTCTCGTCGACGACGCCCCGCCGCTGGCCCGCGTCGCCACGGTCGCCGCCGAGCGGATCACCCCCACCGCCGACACGGGCGGCTTCACCATCGTGTCGAGCAGCGACCGCGGCGCTCCCAACGTCCCGGTCAGCGTCGACGTCGGGCCGTGCGACGACTGCCTGGCCGAACTCGACGACCCGGCCGACCGCCGCTACGGCTACCCGTTCATCAACTGCACCAACTGCGGTCCGCGGTACACCATCACCCGTCGCATCCCCTACGACCGCCCGCTGACCACCATGGCGTCGTTCACGTTGTGCGCCCGCTGCCAGGCCGAGTACGACGACCCGGGCGATCGTCGCTTCCACGCTCAGCCCAACGCCTGCCCCGACTGCGGCCCGGAGCTGATCCTGACCGACCCCGCCGGAGTGCCGCAGGCCAAAGGCGCCGACGCCCTCGACCTGACCCTGCACCACCTCGCCCAGGGCCGCATCGTGGCCATCAAGGGCGTTGGCGGGTACCACCTCGCGGTCGATGCGGCCGACGCGGCGGCGGTCGGGGAGCTGCGCCGGCGCAAGGCGCGCGACGACAAGCCGTTCGCGCTGTTGGTCACCGACCTCGACGGCGCCCGCGTCGTATGCCACCTCGACGCGCACGCGGAGTCCGAGCTCGCCTGTCCACGCCGCCCGATCGTTCTGGCCACCCGCCGCCGCGACGCGCCGGTCGCCGATGCGGTCGCCCCGGGTCTGCCCGAGCTCGGGGTGATGCTCCCGCCGTCGCCGCTGCACCACCTGATCGCCGCGCGGTTCGGTTCTCCGCTGGTGCTCACCAGCGGCAACCTCTCCGACGAGCCGATCGCGCACGACGACGACGACGCCCTCGCTCGGCTGGGTCCCCTGGTCGACGCCGTCCTGTCCCACGACCGCGCCATCCACATCCGTTGCGACGACAGCGTCGTCCGCGCAGGCGTCGACGGCCGGCTCCAGCCGATCCGTCGCTCCCGGGGGTACGCCCCCGAGCCGCTGACGCTGCCGTCACCGACGCAGCGGCACGTCCTGGCCGTCGGGGCGGAGCTGAAGAACACCGTCGCGGTGGCCAAGGCAGCCGCGGTCGTCGCCAGCCACCACATCGGCGACCTCGAGCACTACCCGACGTACGCGTCGTTCTTGCAGGCGGTCGAGCATCTGTGTCACCTGTTCGGTGTGGCCCCCGAAGTGGTGGCCCACGACCTGCACCCGGAGTACCTGTCGACCAAGTTCGCGACCGAGTTCGGCCTACCAACCCACCCGGTCCAGCACCACCACGCGCACATCGCGTCGTGCCTGGTGGACCACGGCGAACCGGGGCCGGTCCTGGGGATCGCGTTCGACGGGCTGGGGTTCGGCAGCGACGGGACGCTGTGGGGCGGGGAGTTCCTGGTCGCCGACCTCGGCGCCTTCGAGCGTGTCGGCCATCTGCGACCCGCTCCGCTTCCGGGCGGAGCCGCAGCGATCCGCGAGCCGTGGCGGATGGCGGTGAGCTGGATCGGCGAGGCGCTGGGGCGCGACACGCTCGAGCGGATCGGGCCGCGACTGGACGACCGCTGGGCCGCTGTGGCGCAGGTCGCCACCTCCGACGCGACCCTGGTGACCACCAGCGCCGGCCGCCTGTTCGATGCCGTGTCGGCGCTGCTGGGCATCCGCGGGCGGGTGACCTACGAAGGTCAGGCCGCGATCGAGCTGGAGGCCCGTGCGCACGCGGTCGCTCCGGCCGACGCTCCCGTCTACCCGGTCGATGTCGACCACGGGGTCTTGGACCCGGCCCCGCTGCTGGCAGCGATGCTCGACGAGCGCCGACGTGGCGTGGACGTCGCCCGCATCGCGGCGGGTTTCCACGCGGGCCTGGCCGCGGCGACCGTCCGCCTGGCGACCGAGCTGGCACGGCAACGGCAGCTGCACACGGTGGCGCTCAGCGGTGGCGTCTTCCAGAACGTCCGGCTCACACACCTGGTCGCCGATCAGCTCCGGGAAGACGGGTTCGGCGTCCTCGTCCATCGCTCGGTGCCGGCGAACGACGGTGGCATCGCGATCGGACAGGCGGCGATCGCTTCGCGCTGGCGAGGGCCGTGACGCGGGGTGGTCAACGACCAGCCGGCGGAGGCGGGATCGACTTGGCCGCCAGGATGTCGCGCTCGTCGACCTGCACCTGCTCGTCCCGCCTGGTGCGGATCGTCAGCACGCCGTCGTCCGACCAGGATTCGAGCTGGCCGAGGACGTCGCTGGGCACCAGCCCGCGCCGGTCGTCTTCGACCCAGCGACGGACCACGACCCGGCGCCCGACGTCGGCGCGGGTCAGACGGTTGACGTAGCGGGCACGCACGAGCTACTCGTCGCCCAGCAGGGCCCGCCCGAACCGGCGTACCTCGGCCGACAGCACATCGCCGTGCTCGGCGAGGAAGTGGTCGCCGCCGTCAACCACATGGAGTTGCTTGGGTTCGGCAGCTGCCTCGACGATCGGCCGCAACTGATCGAGGCTGGTGAACTGATCGCGCGACCCGTGCAGGAACAGCTTGCGTGCGCGCCACTCGCCGAGTCGGTCGACGTCCAGCGGCGGGAGCGCGAACTGGCCACCGTCGGCGAGCAGTCCCACTCCCACCCATCCGTCGACGCGTTCGTCGTCCAACGCCGACCGCAGCGCGACGTGCGCCCCGAACGACCACCCGACCAGCATCAGGCACGTCTCGGCGTCGGTCTCGTCCACGACCCGCTCGACCGCGCCCGTGACGTCGGCGAGTTCGGCCTGGCCCCCGCCGTGAGAACCGTCGGAGCCGCCAACGCCGCGGAAGTTGAACCGCAGCCCCACCCAGCCGTCGCCGACCAGTGCCCGTTGCAGGACCGGCATCATCCACGAATCCATCGATCCGCCGGCCTGCGGGTGCGGGTGACACAGGACCGCCGCGCCGAGCGGCGGCTGGTCGGGGAGCGTGAGCCGCCCCTCCAGCACGGTGCCATCAGCGGCGGCGAAGGAGATGCGGGGCACACGCCCTCCTGGTTCGACTTCGCGTCACGCAGCCATCGGCCGTACGGTACGCGTTGATACGGCCCGCCCGGAAGCACAGGAGACCCTGGTGACGTACGTGATCGCCGAGCCCTGCATCGACGTCAAGGACAAGGCCTGCGTCGAGGAGTGCCCCGTGGACTGCATCTACGAGGGCGAGCGGATGCTGTACATCCACCCGATCGAGTGCATCGACTGTGCGGCCTGCGAGCCGGTCTGCCCGGTCGAGGCGATCGCCTACGAGGACGATGTCCCCGAGGAGTGGGCGGAGTTCACCGCGATCAACTCCGAGTTCTTCGAGGATTCCGTGACAGGGTTGGGCTCTCCGGGCGGGGCCTTCCAGGTCGGGAAGGTCGACGCGGACCACCCCAAGGTCGTCGACCGAGAGGTGCTGTAGCCGCCGGGGCCGCGACTCAGCCCAGCGGCAGGATCCCCGGGGCCCGGGAAGGCTCGGGAAGCAGGTCACCCGGCCAGCGCTTGCGCGACGTCGTCGACAGCTTGGCGAGCAGCTTCATCGCGACGTCGTCGTCTTCAGCCGGGCGGACCTCCACGAGGCCGGCGTCGATCACGCCGCGCATCCACTCCTCGCCCCGCGCCGTGCGCACGATCGCCAGCGTCCAGTCGTTGTGCTTCCCGATCCCTCCGGTGGAGATGTCGGCGTGTTCCGCAGCGAAGTCGGGGCACAGCCTGCAACCGGGCCGGGTGTGGGGGTGCAGCTCCTTCAGCGGGATCTCGACGTACCGGCCGTCGCGGGTCCACACCATGAACCGGCCCTTGACGTTGACCTTGGTGACGTCGGCGATGTCGATGCCGTGGTCGGCGAGGACCTGGCGCTGCCCGTCGTAGGTGAACGTCTTCGAGCACAGCAGCCCGATCGTCAGCGCGATCTTCCTCCGGTACTTGTTGACCCGCCGCGCTGCGACCGTCCCGTTGATCGACGCCTGGCACGACATCCCCACCAACGCAACCTGGCGGAGCCGTTCCGCGTCTGCCTGCTGCATCGCCAGTGGGTTCGCCGAGTAGGTGTAGCGTGACCCGGCCGTGGCCAAGATGTCGTCGCGGGTGCGGGCCAGGAACGGTTCGGCGTCGAACGGGCCACGTCCGCCGTCGATGATCCGCGACGTCAGAGCACCGTCGATGCGGTCGCTCTCCAGGCCCCAGATCAGCAGGACCGACACCAACCCGCCGTCCTGTCCGGCGACGTGGACGGCCTCGTCGGTGGCGCGTGCCAGCAGCAGCGACCGGGCGACGCCGGAGGCCTCGTCAGGTCGGCGTGGACGGCCGAACAGTTCCGTGTCGAGCTCGGACTCCCAGGCGCGGAAGCGGGGGCAGGCTCGGGTGCAGATGTCGCATCCGCGGTCGCCGGTCAGGCACTGGTCGAACCCCATGCCGTCGCCGATCTGCACGGGGAGGTACTCCGACGTGTACCCCAGCACGTCCTGGGGGCAGGCCATCACGCAGGCGGCGCACCCCGTGCACAGCCCGGTGTCGACGACCTCGTGGTAGAGCTCTCGCCAGTGGACGTCGCCCACTTGGTCCCCTTCCCGCCACCGCATGCACGGCGCGGGTGCAGGGTACGGCTCATCCCGTCGCGGACGCCAGGTCCAGCGCGGGGTTGCCCTCGAACCCGTCGAGGAGCCTGATGCGCACCCCACACGTCCGCAGGAAGTCGCGGACGTCCTCCCAGCCGTCGTACCGACCGCCGGAGGCCACGACCTCGGCGATCCCCGAGTTGGCGATGAGCTTCGCGCACCCGAAACACGGCGCCCCGGTGCAGTAGAGGGTGGCGCCGTCGCGCTCCTCGGGCGACGAGAACAGCAGCGCGTTGGCTTCGGCGTGGATCGCGGTGCACGACTCGTAGCCGTGGCCCTGCGGGGCGTCGGAGCGGGCCCGGGGGCACGCGCCGTCGGCACAGTGCGGGTAGCCCGACGGGGCGCCGTTGTACCCGGTGGCCACGATCCGGCGGCTGCGCACGATGACCGCGCCGTGCTTGCGGCGCACGCACGTCGCCCGGGTCGAGGCTGCACGGGCGAGATCGAGGAAGTACTCGTCCCACGACTGGCGGTCAGGGTGGGCGACGCTCGACGGATCCCAGGACGTACGCACGAGGAACCTCCCCCACGCCGCGGCGCGGACCATCACGTAGCGTCCCGGGGAAGGCGGTGGGACCGCGAGACGGGCGGCAGGCTAGCACCGTGGACGGTGGTGGGCCGCCAACGCGGCACGTTGGCGCCCCCGGCTCGGACGCGCCCCCCCGGCGGTCACAGGTTGCCGCGTCTGGCCTGCGCACGTTCGATCGCTTCGAACAGGGCCTTGAAGTTGCCGACGCCGAAGCCGGTGGCGCCGTGCCGCTGGATGATCTCGTAGAACAGGGTGGGGCGGTCCTGCACCGGCTCGGTGAAGATCTGCAGCAGGTAGCCCTCCTCGTCGCGGTCGACGAGGACCCCCAGGTCCTGCAACGCGTCCCACTGCTCGTTGATGTCGCCGACCCGGTCGCGGGCGTCGTCGTAGTACTGGGCGGGGATATCCAGGAACTGCACGCCGTTGTCTCGCAGCGCCGTGACGGTCGAGATGATGTCGCCGGTGGACATCGCCACGTGCTGGACGCCCGGCCCGCGGTAGGCCTCGAGGAACTCCTCGATCTGCGATCTGCGTCTGCCTTCCGCCGGTTCGTTGATCGGGAGCTTGATGCGGCCGATCCCGTCCCACAGCACCTTCGACATCAGCGCGGTGTAGTCGGTCGCGATCTCGTGGTCGGAGAAGTGGCGGAACTCGGTGAACCCCAGGATCCGCGCGTAGAAGTCGGCCCAGTCGTTCATCTCGCCGAGCTCGACGTTGCAGACGACGTGGTCGATCCCCGACAGGCCGACCGGACGCGCGATCAGGTCGCTGGCGACGGGGCGGTAGCCGGGGAGGTACACGCCGCCGTAGTCCGCACGCTGCACGAACGAGTGGATCGTGTCGCCGTAGGCGGCGATCGCTGCCACGACGACCTTGCCGTGCTCGTCGTCGAGCACATCCGGATCGCGGTGGGGTCTCGCCCCGCGTGCGACCGCGATCCGGAACGCCTCTGCGGCGTCGGGGACCGTGAACGCCACATCGCGGATCCCGTCGCCGTGCAACGCCTGATGGCGGCTGGCGGGGTGGTCAGGGTCGAGCCCGGAGGTGACCACCAAGCGCACCGCGCGTTGCTGCAGGACGTACGACGCGCGGTCGCGGAGCCCGGTCTCGGGGCCGGCGTAGGCGACCAGCCGGAACCCGAAGGCGGTGCGGTAGTAGTGCGCCGCCTGTTTGGCGTTCCCGACCCACAACTCGATCGCATCCCAACCGACGATCGGGAGATCCTCGTGGTGGCGGTCGGCGGTGTTCACGCGCGCTCCTGTGTGTCCGGCGCATCCTCATGATGCAGGCGCCGGCAACGGACGGCGCTGCTCGTGCGGCCGCACAACACGAGGTTCAGCGGATCGAGACGATCACCGCTCCGACGTCGACCTGACGGTACAGCTCGACGATGTCGGGGTTGGACAGGCGGACGCAACCGTGCGACGCGTCTCGTCCCAACGAGTCGACGTTGGCGGTGCCGTGGAACCGGATGGCGCCGGGGGCCGACCAGTTCAGCGCCCGCAGCCCCAGTGGGTTGTTGGGCCCCGGCCCGATCCGGCGGGGCATGCCCCGACCCCAGCCGTTGGGGGAGGGATTGACCCACGTCGGTCGGTACCGCTTCTGGCTGACGTGGTACACCCCGGTCGGGGTGGGGTAGTTCCCGGTCCCGACCGCGACCCGGTAGGAGCCGGCAACACGGCCGTCGAGGTACAGATCGAGGCGGTGTTGGCCTTGCCGCAGGAACAGCACCTGCGAGTAGGCAGCCGTCGTCACCTCGGGTTGCAGCTGCTCGGTGGCGACCGCGACCGTGTCGGCCTCTCCCCGCAGCGCCGCCAGCAGCGCCTCGGCGGTCGGCTCGAACTGCACCGCTCGGCCGACTCGGTGCGGGCTGATCCAGATGCGTTCGCGGTTCCACGACAGCTCGGCGTTCACCGGGGCGATGTGCAGCTCGTCCGCGATCGCGCGCACCAGCTGGCGGGCTGCGTCCCGGGGCTGGTCGACCGTGACCGTCGCCTCGAACGGCACCTGCCCGCCGCGCCACCGAACCTCGGCCAACGTCCGCCAGGACACGTCACGCGAGGCGTCGATGGCCGCGTCGACCACCTGCTCGGCGTCCGTGGTCGCTCCGAGGTCCCGCAACGACGTTGTCCACGTCCGGTCCTCGAACCGCAGCGTCACCGGTCGGTCCAAGACCGGGGCCAACGCGTCCTCGACCGCGGCGAGCGCTCGGGTTCGGTCCATGCCGGCGAGGTCGACCGCTTGGATCACGGCGCCCGGCAAGGCGCGGTCTTCCCACGCGTGGCGGTACCGGCGCATGTCGTTGGCGACGGCGGTGCCTGTGGCGGCGACGACGGACACGATCACCGCCGTGACGACGGCCCACGTGCGCCGCGACGACCGCCTCGGTCGCGCTGTCCAGATGTTCCCCACACCCGCCCCGTCGCTGGTGGTGTCCGTAACAGTACGACAAGTCAGGTCTGCGGTGGAAGCAGACGGATGGGAGGGCGGGGGATGACGACCGTCGCGCAGCCCGTGACCGACGCCACGGGCGCCAACGGCGGGTCGCCGCCGCGGCGCTCAGATCTCCGGTTCGGCGGGGGGGATGAACCCCGGCGGGAGATCGGCCCGCCCCTCGAGCGGGGACAGCGCGAACTCCTGCGGGCCGATGCGTAGGAACTCCACCGGATCCCCCCCGATCAGGTGCTGGTCGATGATCAGGGGGACGTCCTCGACCGTCACGCTGCCGTACCAGACGTTGTCCGGCACGATCAGCACCGTCGGGCCGACCATGCACGGCTCCAGACAGCCGGTGAACGTGACCTTCACGTCAACCAGGCCGCGCTGGCCGGTGAGTTCACGGAAGGCGTTGAACACCGCGTCGCCACCCCGCCGGACGCACGAGCCGCGCGGATGGTCTGCGGGGCGCTCGTTGATGCACACCAACACGAACCGCTCGGGCATTCCGGCACGCGCCACGATCGCTCCTATCGTCGCGGCGACCGTACCAAGCGTCTGGCCGAGCGGACGCTGCCACCGTGGCGTCGCATGCCATCCTGCGCGTGGCAGGGAGGACGGCGTTGGTCGATCGCGACGGCGACCAGGACGCGACCATCCGGCGGGTGTTGGGCTACACCCGTCGGATCGCCGTGGTCGGACTGTCGCGCAGCCGGCACCGGCCGAGTCACGGGGTGGCGGCCGCACTGATCACCCAGGGCTACGACGTCGTGCCGGTCAACCCCCACGCCGACGAGGTCCTGGGCGAGCACGCGTACCCGTCAATCGCGGACGTCGTGGGCCCCATCGACCTGGTCGACGTCTTCCGTCGCGAGCAGCACCTGCCCGACGTCACCCGCCAGGCTGCCGAGGTCGGCGCCAAAGCGGTCTGGTACCAGTTGGGGCTGCGGTCGGCGGAAGGTCGGCGGATCGCCGCCGAAGCCGGGCTCGACCTCGTCGAGGACCGCTGTTTGAAGGTGGAGGTCGCCCGCCTCGAACACGACCTGCAGCTCCCACCACCCTGACTACTCCAGGCCGCGGACCGCCACGGTCGGTGCGCGCCAGCCCAGGAGCGCCTCGGTCATCCGCACCGCGTCGACCGTGCGGGCGACCTCGTGCACCCGCAGGATGCTCGCCCCCCGCAGGATCGCGAACACCGCGGTCGCCACGCTGCCGTCGACGCGCTCGTCGATCGACGCGTCGAGCGTCTCGCCGATGAAGTCCTTGTTGGACACGGCCACCAGCACGGGGTAGCCGAGCGCCACGAGCTCCGGCAGGCGACGGGTCAGCTCCAGCGAGTGGTACGTCGTCTTGACGAAGTCGTGGCCGGGATCGACGACGATGCGGTCGGGCGCGACACCGTGGGCGACGGCACGGTCGGCCAACGCCGCGCACTCGGCCACGACGGCGGTCGTGACGTCGGGCTGGTACCCGCGGCGGAACGGACGGGTCCGTGGTCGGCCACCGTGGTGCATCGCGACGTACCCGGCACCGTGCTCGGAGACGACCGCGAGGATGTCGGGGTCGTGGGCGCCGGTCACGTCGTTGACGAGGTCGGCTCCGGCCTCCAGCGCCGCGTCGGCCACCTCGGCGCGGGAGGTGTCCACCGACACGACCACGTCGCTGTCAGCCCGGACCGCCTCGACCAGGGGCACGACCCTGGCCCGCTCCTCAGCCGGACGAACCGGATCACCCGGTCCGCCCTTCACCCCTCCGATGTCGACCATGTCGGCGCCTTCGGCGATCAGCCTGTGGACGCGAGCGACCGCGGCCTCCAGGTCGAACGTGGCGCCGGGCGGGTAGAACGAGTCGGGCGTGCGGTTCACGATGCCCATCACCGCGACCCCCCGGGTGAAGTCGAACCGGCGGCGCGACAGCGCCAGGACGGGGCGGCGGCGGTGCGCGACGGCGTCACCCAGCGGCGTGGCCAGGCAGCGCTCCATGCGCGGTGGCGCGGGGTGGTGGGGGTACGGGGCGGTCACGTACACGAGGCTAACCTCGTCCGCCGCGGTGCGGAGGTCGGCGTGAGTGCGTGGGTGGCGGTCGGGGTGGCGGTCGGTGTGGCCTACGTCGGCGTCGTGGTCGCGCTCCTGACGGGCGGCCGGGCGTCGCGTCGGGGACCGCAGCCTCCGGACTGGCTGGTGCCCACTCCGGTGGAGGTGAGCCGGCTCCGTTTCCCGCTGGCGTGGCGCGGCTACGACCCGGAGCACGTCGATGTCCACCTCGACGCGCTCGCCGCCGCCTACGAGGAGCTGTACGCCGCAGCCGGACCGTCGGTGGTGGCCCGGGCACGGCAGCGGCTGGCGGTCCGGTTGGACGTGGACGACCGCTCACCTTGATCGACGGCCGGATGCGGCGCTACCGGTGCTGGGCGACGTAGCGCTGGGCGGGGTTGTCGTCGCCCTCCAGCGTCACGGTCGCGCCCCAGTACTCGCGTTGGCCAGGGTCCGGGTTGAACGCGAAGTGGTCGAGATCGTGCAGGACGCGGTGGGCCAGCTGCAGCGCCTCCGAGTTGCCGCGTTCGGCGCCGATCTGCAGCAGCGTCGCCACCGTCTCGAGGTCCCGGCTGATCGCGGGATCGTCGACGCGGATCGCCACCTCGCGCAGCTGCCCGGCGATCGGCCCGGCGGTCTCGCGGCGGAAACGGCCGGGATCCAGGGAGCCGATCGCTCCGTAGCCGAGGTCGGCGTTGAGCTGCTGGTGTGCACGGGCGACCGCATCACGCACCGCGTCGAGCTCGTCGCGCGGGACCGCCGCCTGAACGCGTTCCGCGGCCTGTTCGATCCGTTCCCGATCGGGCGGTTCCAGGGTGTCTCGCACGAGGCGCCAACCGCCGTACGCCAACGCTGCAAGTGCCGCCAGCGCGGCCAACACCGCAGCCGAAGCGGCCAGCCGTCGTTGCCAACGCCGACCGCCCCCCGCTGTGGTCCCGGCGCTGTCGCGGCGTGACACGTCAGGTGAGGAACTCGAGGACGGCTGCGGCGAGCGTGCCGGGGTCTTCCACCGGCATCCAGTGGCCGACGTGCGGGATGACCCGGACGCGGCACACGGGGATGTCGCGACGCAGCTCCTCGGCCATCGCAAGCGGCGTGGAGCGGTCATGCGCCCCGACCACCGCGAGGGTCGGTTGGCCGATCTCCGTGCGGGAGATCTGCGGGGCCTTGACCAGTGCCCGGCAGGACTTGGCGTACATCACCGGGTCGTTGCGCACGAACATCTCCCGGAGCAAGCCGACCGCGCCGGGCATGGTGGCGTGGGTCTGCGGGGACAGCGCCCCGTCGAGCCAGGCGTCCACCACGGCATCCATCCCGTCGCGCTCGACGATGTCCGCCCGCTCCCGGTAGGCATCGGACGTCGGTGGCTGGAAGTACGAGATGCCGCCCACCAGCACCAGCTCATCGCAGACGTCCGGGTCGCTGTGCGCCAGATGCTGGACGATCAGGCTGCCGAGCGAGTGTCCGACCAGGGTCACTGCGGTGAGGTCCAGGTGGCGGATCAGGCCACGCAGGTCGTTGGCCCACCCATCGATGCTGAAGCGGCCCTTGCCATCGGAGCGGCCGTGACCGCGCAGGTCGAGCGCGACCACGTGGTGGTGCTGGCGCAGGGCCTGCATGACGCCGTGCCAGACGCTGGCGGTCCCGCCGAGCCCGTGGACGAGCACGACCGGCGGTCCCTCACCGTAGCTAAGGTAGTGCAGCGTGCAGCCGTCGATCTCGGCGAACATCGTGATCCTTGTCGGGCGTGTATCACCGGCCGGGCAACCGCCCGCGGCGTGGCGTCGGCCGGCCGAGATGCTTGAGGACCGAGCCTAGCGACGGTGGCGGAGCGACGACGCGGAGGCAGCCGTTGCGGGTCGTGCTCAGCCGGGAGGTGGACGCGCCGCCGAGCGTGGTGTGGCGAGTGCTCACCGACTGGGAGCGGCAGGCCGAGTGGATGGTCGATGCGCGTGCCGTGCGGGTCACCGGCGACCGACGTCAGGGGACCGGCGTGGAGCTGCGCGTCCCGACGCGTGTCGTTGGCGTGACGGTGCAGGACACGATGCGGGTCACCGTGTGGGAGCCGCCACGCATGCTCGGGGTGCGGCACACCGGTCGCCTGATCAGCGGCGTCGGCGCGTTCGTCCTGGAACCGGTCGAGGGTGGCACGCGCCTGGTGTGGTGGGAGGAGGTCGATCCGCCGTTGGGTGCCTTGGGAGAGCTCGGCGCATCCCTGGTCGTGCGCCCGTACCTGGCGCGGCTGTTCGGACGGAGCCTGGACGCCTTCGCCCGGATCTGTCACCGGGAGGCGAGCCGAGGTCAGCAGGGGGCGCGCCGCGATGGGTGAGGCGCTCGATGCCGAAGACGTGATCCGCTTCCGTGAGTTCTGGGAAGACGAGCTGCGGGCGGCGGATCTGTACCGGCGTCTCGCTGAGCACGCGGGCGACCGACGCGACGTCTTCCTCGACCTGGCCGAGACCGAAGAGCGGCACGCCACCCACTGGGCCGAGCTGCTGTCGGAAGCCGGCGTGGACGACCTGCGCCAACCTCGGCCGGACCTGCGGACCCGGTTGCTGGTCCTGGTCGCCCGTCGCTTCGGGATCCACGCTGTCCTCCCGATCGTGATCCGTGCAGAGGCCACCGACGCCGACAAGTACCGGAAGGTGGCCCATGCTCCCGAAGCGATGTCACAGGAGGAGATCGCTCACGGCCGCGTCCTCGCCGCGGTCGGAGGCGTGTCCACCGCAGGTGGCCGCATCGCGACGTCGGAGGGTCGCCACCGGACCGGCGCGGGCGGGGCGTTGCGCGCTGCCGTGTTCGGCGTCAACGACGGTCTCGTTTCGAACTTCTCCCTGGTGATGGGAGTCGCCGGTGGGACGCAGGACAACCGCGTCATCCTGCTGGCGGGGGTGGCCGGCCTGTTCGCCGGCGCCTTCTCGATGGGGACGGGCGAGTGGATCTCCGTGCGCTCCCAGGCCGAGCTGTACCAGCGCGAGATCGCGGTCGAACGCGAGGAGCTGCGCCGGTGGCCGGAGGAGGAGCAGGCAGAACTCGCCCTGATCTTCCGCGCCAAGGGCATGGGGCACGCCGAGGCCGAAGCCGTCGCCGCGCGCATCATGTCCGACCCCGACGCCGCGCTGGACACGCTGGCCCGCGAGGAGCTCGGCGTCGACCCGGAGGATCTCGCGTCACCGTGGGTGGCTGCGATGTCGTCGTTCGTGTCGTTCGCGCTCGGCGCGGCCGTCCCGGTCGTCCCGTTCCTGATCAGCGCGGGCGTGGCGGCCCTGGTCACGGCCGCGGCGCTGTCCGCCGCTGCGCTGTTCGTGGTCGGAGCGTCGCTGTCGATCTTCACCGGGCGAGGAGCGGCGTTCTCCGGCGGGCGTATGGTCGGCGTCGGTGTCCTGGCCGCCGCCGCCACCTACCTGATCGGCACGCTCTTCGGGGTCGCGGTGGGTTGACCGGCCGCCGTGCGAGTGCCGGTCCCTGGACGAGCAACTAGCGTCCAACGTCGCGGCTGCTGGAGCGGGGAGAGGCCGATCGAGATGGCGCGCGACGTCCACGTGTCACGGCAGGGACCCGCCGGGCTGGACGACACGTTGACCGAGGTCCGCGGCGCCGCTGCCGCGCTCGCCGCTCACCGCTGACGTGCGTCCCGGCGGGCCGGCGGCGGTGTTGGCAGGTGCCGCCCTGGTCGTGGCTTGCGCAGGCGGTGCGGACCCCGCGCCGCCGCAGTCCTCGCCGACCGCAGCGACACCGACCGTGGCAACGGCGACCGGCACGCAGACCGCGCCGCAGGTCGACGGCTGGGAGCGCCTGGTGGCCGCGCCGTCGCGGCGCACCGAGGTGACGGCCGCCACCGACGGGGACGAGATCGTGGTGGTCGGCGGGTTCCTGGAGGGTGGTGACACGGTCTCCACGGTGGAGATCTTCGACCCACGGGCTGGCGCGTGGCGCACCGGTCCCGACCTGCCTGTCAGCGTCAACCACGCCATGTCCACCGGGCTGGACGGCTCCGTCTACGTCATCGGTGGCTACCTCGGCCCCGGCCTCACGCGCCCCTCGGATCGGGCGTTCCGGCTGAACGAGGGCGCCTGGGAGGAGCTTCCGCGTCTTCCCGAACGACGTGCCGCCGGCGGGGCGGCGGCGGTGGCCGGAGAGGTGTACGTGGCCGGCGGGGTGGGCCGCAACGGTCTGGCGGACACCCTGCTGATCTTCGATCCGGGCACTGCTTCGTGGCGCACGGCGCCGGGGCCCCCCACCCTCCGTGAGCACCTCGGGGTCGCAGCGACCGACGGCCGGCTGTTCGTGGTCGGAGGACGCACCGGCGGGGTCGGGACGAACCTGGCGACCGCAGAAGAGTTCGACGCGGAAGCCGACGAGTGGCGGCGGTTACCGGACCTGCCGACGCCCCGAGGGGGGATCGGCGCGGCTGGCACCGACACTGGCTTCGTGCTCGCCGCGGGCGGGGAGGACGCCAGCGGGACGTTCGCCGAGGTGGAGGCGTTCGACGTGCGTGAGGGTCGCTGGCGGGTCCTGCCACCGCTCCCGACCGCTCGCCACGGGCTGGGTGTGGTGGCGATCGGCGCGCGGGTCTACGCCATCGCAGGCGGTCCCGATCCCGGCTACGCGTTCTCCGATGCGGTGGAAGCCATCGAGGTACGCCGCGGGCCGGCGGCGTGATGCGGTGGGTGTCAGTCGTCGCGGCCGCCGCGATGCTGTCGGGCGGGTGCGGGACCCAGGCCGTGCAGCGCGCTCCCGTGGCGTCCGACGACGGCATCCAACTGACCGGCACGCTGAGCGGACGCCAGATCCACGTCACCGACGGCGAGCCCGAGGTGGTGCTCGGCGACTGCGACCCCAACGACGGTGTGGATGAGGACCTGTGCATCGTGACGTTCACGATCGACGGCGCCCCGCTGGCACTGGTGGTCGAGAACCCCGCGGGGCTCGCGGCCGGGGAGCGGTTGCCGGTCGTTGAACCAGCCGCTGCCGGCTGCCTGCCCCACTGCGACGATCTGACCGGCGGAGCTGTGATCGAGGTCCGTCGCGGCCAGCAGCGCCAGTTCGCGACGTCCGGGTCGGTCGTGGTCCGCGAGGCCGGCTCGCGGTACGCCGCGACGTTCGTGCTGGGCTTCGGCAAGGGTCGGGTGACCGGCGCCTTCAACGTCGGCCCCGCCCCTGACGGGCGGGACGCGATGTCGATGTCCGGAGAGCGGACGATCTCGCCGCGGCCTTGACCGGCCGGCGTGCAGTCGGCGAGGATGCCGCGCCGCACGTGGGGAACCGCTTCGCGGAACCGGTCGGCGGGGTCGAGGAGCGTCTGGAGCCTGCCCGATTGCCACAACAGCCTCCGACGACAGCGATCCAGGAGCAGTCATGACCGAACAGTGCCCCGTCACCACGACCGACGCGGGCATCCCCGCGCCCAGCGACGATCACTCGCTGACCGTGACAGGCGGCGACGTCGCGAGCGGACCGGCGCGGCTGGCTTGACCAACCGCGGCGGCCACCGGATCGTGGCACACGGCCAGTCGGCGGACCCCGTCCCGGCTTGGCTGCGCACGTCCGCCGCGGTCGGGTGGCGCCTGCTGGTCGTGGCTGTTGGTGCCGCGCTGGCGCTGTCGATCTTCGCACGTCTGTACCTGGCGACGGCTCCGGTGGTCATCGCGCTGTTCCTCGCCACGCTCGCGGTTCCAGCCGCCCGCTGGATGCAGCGGGTCGGCCTGCCGCGCACGTCGGCGGCGGCCGTCACCGTCGTCGGTGGGATGGTGGTCATCGCCGGCCTGATCGGCGTGGCGATCCCGCTGTTCGTGGCCCAGATGGGACAACTCGGCCAGCAGGTCCAGCAGGGCTGGGAGTCGATCCTGCAGTGGCTCCAGGGCTCGCCGCTGCCGGTCTCCGCCGATCAGCTCCGACAGCTCGTCGACCGAGCGGCGCAGGAGGCCCGGGACAACGCCGGCCGGATCCTGACCGGGGCGTTCACCGGCCTCGCGCTGGTCGGCGAGATCATGACGATCTTGGTGCTCAGCCTGATCGTGTTGTTCTTCTTCGTCAAAGACAGCGAACCGATCACCGGGTGGATCCTGCGCCAGGTGCCGGACGGGCGGCGCGCCACGGTGCAGCGTGGCGCAGAACGTGCGTGGGCCACGCTCACCGGCTACATGCGCGGCGTGGTGATCGTGGCGGCGGTCGACGCGACCGCCGTCGGCCTGGGGCTGGTCCTGATCGGTGTGCCGCTGGTCCTGCCGTTGATGCTGCTGACGTTCTTCGGTGGCTTCATCCCGATCGTCGGTGCGTTCGCGGCCGGGCTGGTCGCGGTGCTGGTCGCACTGGTCAGCGGTGGGCCGGTCGACGCCCTGCTGGTGCTCATCCTGTTCGTCGCGGTGCAGCAGATCGAGGGCAACTTCTTGCAGCCGGTGGTGATGGGACGAGCGGTCCAGCTGCATCCGGTGGTGATCCTGCTGGCACTCACCGCCGGGGCGACCATCGCGGGCATCGCGGGAGCGTTCCTGGCCGTCCCGGTGACGGCCGTCCTCGCGGCCGTCGGCAACGAGGTGCGCTCGGGCGGCGACCACGACGACAGCGATCCAAGCTCCCAGCGAGCGACAGGCGACGCGGCGAGCGCCCAGCCGGACATGGATGTCACCGAGCCGCGCCCCGCGGGTGACGCCGAGGACGGCGCGTCGTCGTGACAGCGACCCCGCAACCGATCGCCCGGATCGATCAGAGCGGTGGGGAACGCCTCACCGGCCCGCTCACCGGCCCAGGAACGAGCGGAGGCGCGCGGCCAGCGACGGTCTGTCCTGAGGCCGGTGGATCGCCGCTTCGCTGACCTCGACCGGGTGGTCGGTGGCGACCTCATCGGCGGGGACGTCCGGTGGGCTGGCGCTGGCCAGAACCACCAGCGGGTCGGCGGTGCGGTTGTCGACGACGTGGGCCACCCCGGCTGTGACCAGCATCGCCCCGAGCGCGCCGAGCCCCAGCTCGCCTTCATCGGTGACGAACCAGGCGTTGCCGCCCAGGACGGTGTACGCCACGTCGACCTCGCCGTACAGGAGCACGTCGGTGCGCTGCCAAGGTTCCAGGCACCAAAGATCGACGGTCAGTACGTCGGTGGCGAGCACCCGGACGCGGACGGCGCGCTCACGGTCGAACGCGGCGTAGTCGCGGAGATCAACCGGGCGGACGGCCGCGCTCTCACGTCGCGGGTCGTCGCCTGACTGGCTCATGGCCGCCCGAGCGTAGCCGTCACCGCATAGCCTCAGCGTGGATCGACCGTCGATGACAGGAGCTGCAGGTGCCCACGTTCGAGGTGACCGACGCGGAGCTGTCCGCCGCGGACGTCGACGTCGTCGCGATCCCCGCGGTCGCGGCGCCTTCGCTTGACGAGGACGCGGACGAGCAGACCGCTCCGCCGGCGCCGACCCTGGGGCCTGGCGCGGAGCAGCTGGCCGCCGCGATCGACGTGGACCTCACCGTCGAGTGCCGGGCGCTGCGGTTCGACGGGAGCGTCGGGAGCATCGCGCGGATCCCGACGCGGGGCGCGATCCCCGCGTCGCTCGTGCTGGTCGTCGGGCTGGGGAAGTCGGACGACCTCGACGCCGAAGCGGTGCGCAAGGCCGCCGCCGCGCTCGCCGACGCGACCTCCAGACAGCGGTCGGTGGCCACGACCATCCCGGCCGCTGCGGATCGCTTGGAACCGGCCGGTGCTGCCCAGGCCCTCGTGGAAGGGCTGTCGCTCGGCGCGTACCGGTTCAGCCGCTACAAGTCGAAGGGCGACGAGCACCGCCTCGAACAGGTCGCGGTCCATGGCACCGCGACGGACGCTCTCCGCGATGGCGTCCGCATCGGTGACATCCACGCGCGGGCGGCCGCTGTCGCTCGCGACCTGGTCAACGAACCTCCTGCCAACAAGCGCCCCCCTGCGTTCGCCGACCGGGTGCGATCGCTGGTCGACGGCACCGATGTGGACATCACCGTCCTCGACGAGACGGCCCTGGAGCGGGGCGGGTACGGGGGGATCATCGCCGTCGGGAAGGGATCCGAGGCGCCACCGCGGCTGGTCGAGCTGAGCTACGCCCCAGACGGCGCCGAGCGTCACGTCGCACTGGTCGGCAAGGGCATCACGTTCGACTCCGGCGGGCTGTCGCTGAAGTCCGGGAGCGGGATGATGACCATGAAGATGGACATGGGCGGCGCGGCGGCGGTGGTCGCCACCGTCAAGGCCGCCGCGGAGCTGCAACTGCCGCTCCGCCTGACCGGGGTGTTGGCCCTGGCCGAGAACATGCCGTCGGCGACGGCGCAGCGCCCCGGCGACGTGTACACCGCCCGCAACGGCAAGACCGTCGAGGTGTTGAACACCGACGCCGAGGGCCGACTCGTGCTCTCCGACGCGCTCGCTCACGCCAGCGAACGCGAGCCCGACGTCGTCGTGGACCTCGCCACGCTCACCGGCGCGGTCGTGGTGGCGCTGGGCAACCGCATCGGGGGACTCCTCACCGACCACGACGGCTTGGCCGACGGCCTGCTCTCCGCATCCCAGGCGTCGGGTGAGCGTCTGTGGCGCCTGCCTCTCCCCGACGACTACCGCGCGGACCTCAAGAGCGAGGTCGCCGACCTGAAGAACATCGGGCAGCAGGGAGTCGCCGGGACCATCATCGGTGGGCTGTTCCTCAAGGAGTTCGTCGCCGATGGGATCCCGTGGGCGCACCTGGACATCGCCGGGATCGCCTGGTCTGACAAGCAGTACGGCTACGTCCGCAAGGGCGGGACCGGCGCGCCGGTCCGCACGCTCCTGGAGTGGCTGACCGCCGGCGCCTGACGGCGCGCGATGCAGTCGATCAGGAGCCGTCCTCTCCAGCGGACGGGACGCTGGGGGGCTCGCCTTCGGTCGCGCCGCTGCGCAGGTACTCGATCCACCGCCGGTGCGCGAGCTCCTCGTCGCTGAGCTGGCCCTCGTCGACGTCGTCGCGCAGGTGGGCAGGGACGGGGAGCTCGCCGGCGTCGCGGCGCATGGCGACGGCGGTCGCCAGGGCCGTGGTCAGCGGCACCGCCGAGATCAGGCCGACCGAGCCAACCAGCGTCCGCACCACCTCCTCGGCGACGATCTCGGCGTTGACGATCTCGGCCGCCGGTAGGCCACCGGTCGAGAACAGGACGATCAGCGGGATCGACGCCCCGACGTAGGCCAGCACGAGCGTGTTCACCGTCGAAGCGATGTGGTCCCGCCCCACGCCCATCGCCCGCCGGAACACCTCACCGAAGGACTGGTCCGGGTTGGCGCCGTGGACGGCGAACACGGTCGACGCCTGGCTGACGGTGACGTCGTCCAGGACGCCCAGCGCCCCGATCACCAGGCCGGCCAGGACCAGACCGCGCAGGTCCAGCCCCTCGACCGCGAATCGGGCCAGGCTCGCCTCCTCCGACGCGAGCCCGGTCAGGTCGGCGAACGCGACGAACGCGACCCCGAGCAGGGCGGTCACCCCCAGCGCTGCGGCGGTCCCGATCAGGGCGGCGCTCGTCTTCACCGTGAAGCCGTGGGCGAGGTACAAGGTGACGAGCATGATCGCGAACGCCCCGACCACAGCGACCGCGAACGGGTTGCTCCCCGCGAGGATCCCCGGGACCACGAACCACACGATGATCGCCAGGCTCAGCGCCAGGCCGGCCAGGGAACGCACCCCGTGCCAGCGGCCCACCGCCACCGCGGCGGCCACGAACACCAGGAACAGCGCGAGCAGCGGCCTCAGCCGGGCGAAGTCCGCCACGTAGTAGGTACGGTCGGCTTCGCCGATCGTCGCGACCCCGACGCGGACGCGGTCACCGTGTTGGAAGGCCGGGTAGTCCTCCTCGGCCGTATCGATGCGGAAGGTCTCGCCGGCACCCGGCCCCTCGAGGATCGCGACCTCGACCCGTTGGCACGGACCCGTGCGCTGGAACCCGAACGTCTCCTCGGCATCCGAGCCGACGTCGGGGCACTGGTAGGTCTGTGCCTGCACCACGCGACCGGCGTACAGCGGCGGGGCGCCGGGGGCCTGCGGCCGCTGCCCGGGCCACAGCAACCACATCCCGATCGCGGTGAGGGCCACGAGGACCGCCACGACGATGAGCATGGCTCGTTCGACGTGCTGCACCGTCCCTCCGTTGCCCGGTCGCACACCGTAACGTCCCGCCCGCTGCCGCCAGCGCCGGTCACACGTTCGTCGACCCGTCGACGACCCAGCGCGGTGGGTCGGTCAGGCCTCGAGCTTGGCGAGGAACCGGTCGCGGTCGACCAGCACACGGCGGTGGCGGACGGTCGCGACGACTTCGCCGTCCTGACGGAGGGTCACGTTGAACTCCAGGCGCCGGCCGTGGTGGCCGATCAGGGTCGCTTCCACCTCGACGGTCGCGCCGACCGGACTGGGTTTGTCGTGCTCGAGCTCGACGTGAGTGCCGAGCGTGGTCTGCCCGTCCGGAACGTCGGGCCCCACAGCCGCGACGCACGCGTGCTCGGCCAGTGCCAGCACCTTGGGTGTCGCCAGGACGGGGACGTCGCCGGAACCCATCGCGATGGCGGTGGCGTCCGCGGTCACCGTGAAGGTGGTGTGGTGGCGCAGCCCAGGATCGCACTGGCCCATCGGGGACCTCGCATCGGGTGGTCGGTCGGGGTGAGGCTACCGTTGGCGCGCCCCGCCCGGAGCCCACCACCTGGACACCCCCGCCGCTGTCCTCGCCGTCGTGCTGCTCGAGATGGCCGTCGGTGGTTCGGCGCTGCTGTGGTTGGCCCCCACCTGGGGCGCTGTCCGCCACGGCTACGAGATGCTGCTCGGAACGACGCTGGGGCTGATGGCCTTGGCGGCGTGGGCAGCGGCGCGCGGTCCCCTCACCGAACTGTCCGTCGCGGTGGACGCACCCGCGATCCGCGTCACATCGGCCGGGCTGCTGGTCACGGCTGCGGCGACCCTCCTGGCGGTCGCCGTCCTGCTACTGCGCCACCCCGGCGTCGCTCGAGCGCTGGGTTGTGCGGGGACGGCCGCGGGGCTCGCCACGCTGGTGGCGCTGGCACAGGTCCGCGGGGTCACCGCGGCCGGGGCGGGTCCGACCTGGCGGGGCGTGGCGGAACTGCTGGCCGGGACCTACTTCCTCGGCGCGGTGTGGAACGGGATGGTCCTCGGCCACTGGTACCTGGTGGAGCGCCGCCTCTCCAACCGCTACATGGTGTGGATGGCGTGGGTGAACGTGGGTGCGGTCGGGGCGGGTCTCGCCTCGGTGCTGCTGTCGGCGACGAACCCGGTCCCCTGCGCGGGGCTGGATGGCCGGGCGTTGGCGCTGTGTCGTCTGCGCTACTCGCCGCTGCTGTCGGTGGGCAGCGTGACGGTGATGATGGGCGCCGGTCTGATCGTGGTGATCGCCCTGATCGCAGCGTTCAACGTCAAGCTCGCGCGCGAAGGAGGGCGATCCATCCAGGCATCGACCGGGATGTTCTACCTGGCGGTCATCCTGGCACCTGCCGCCGAGTTCGCGGCGAAGGTCCGCTTCTTCTAGCAGCCCGGTGCCATGGAGGCAGTGGATGGGAGTCACGTTCTTCGTCGTCCCCCACCCAGACGACGAGTTCAGTGCGTGGACGCTGGTGACGCGCGTCGAACGGCCGGTGCTCCTGCTGATGACGCAGGGGGAGCGCTCCGTGCGCTGCGCCGAGCATGGCGGGATCGGTTCCCAGGCGTGCAAGGACCGTCGCGTCGCATCGTGGCACCAGTTCCTGGACGCGACCGACTACGTCGCTCGGGACGACCGGTTGGTGTTCGACCTCGGTGACCAACGCGCGACCGCTGACGGGGTCTCTTCCGCGATCCGTTCCGCAGCGGCAACGTTCGGTGAGCCAGACGCGGCGGTGGCAGCCGGGTACTTCAACCAGGCGGAACCCGGCCACGTCTACACCCACCCTGACCACCGCGCGGTTCACGACGCAGTCGCGGCCGGCCCGTGGCCGGCCTGGGGACGGACCGGGCCAGGGTCGGCGCAGGCCACGTTCCACCTCGCCGACTACGACGACTACATGCGCTGCCCCGATGGGCACTTCCAGCGCGCCTACCGGTGGTTGCGTCCGCCGTGCTGGCCGGAGGACGGCGCGGGGACCGGTCTGCAGCAGACCCAACACTTCTGGAGGACCCAGGTGGCACGACCGACGTTGCGGATCGCAGGCGCTTCGCGGATCGACACCGCCGTGGCCATCTCGCGCCACGCCTTCCCCACCGGGGCGCAGCAGGTCTTCCTCGCGCGGGCCGACGCCGCCGCGGACGCCATCGCGGCCGCCCCGCTGGCGCAACGCGGCCCGATCCTGCTGGTGTGGCCCGACCAGCCCCTCCCGCCGGTGGTGCGCGACGAGATCAGGCGGCTCGCGCCGCAGTTGGTCGTGGCTCTGGGCGGTCCCGGCGCGATCCCTCAACGGCTCTTGGAGGAAGCCGCCAACGCCTGACTCACACGGCCCCGGACCGGGGCCGTGTGAGCACACCACCGAGCCGTTGCCAGGTTCACAGGGGGCGCGGCTCCTGCCACAACGCCTCGTCGCGTTCCTTCTCCCGCCGTTTCTTCAACGCGTAACCCAACGCGCCGGCCCCCGCCAGGAGCAGGACAACGAACTTGCCCTTCCCGCCCGACGTGTCGTCTTCGTCATCGCTGGTCACAGCCTCCTTGGCGACCTTCCCGGCGAGGGCGACCTTGGCCGCTTCCTTCGCCGTGTCCTTCACCGTGGAGTCGTCGTCCTTGCTGCGTCGGAACACCGCTCGGTCTCCTCGTCGTCGCACGGATCGATCAGGCGACAGCCTGCCACAGCCGTCTACCCCTCCACGGCCGACTGACCGAAGCGGGCCAGAACCATGCCGCCGTCGAGCGGAAGCACCGCGACGTGGATGGCCTCATCGTCGATCAGGCCCTGCACGAACGCCCGCCGCGACCGCAGTTCCTGGCCGCGTCCGACCGCCGCGCCGAGGAGGACGAGCGTGCCCCCCGGGCGGAGCAGCCGACGGACGTGGTCGCGCAGCTCGTGGTGATCGACGTTCCGCGAGACCACCACGAGGTCGTAGCCGTGGTCCGAGAGCCGTGGGAGGACCTCGAGTGGATCGCCAGGGATGGCTCGGACGCGGCCCGGCGGTGCTGCTTCCTCGAACGCCTGGCTCGCCAGTGCCTGGATCGCGGGGTCCGGTTCGATGCTGGTGAGCATGCCCCTGGGTGGCATGCCACGGAGCAGGCACAGGCCCGTCATCCCCGCGGCCGACCCGATCTCCACCACCGTCCGTGCGGATACGGCCGCGGCCAGCCAGGTCAGGAGCGCCCCGACCGGTGGCGACGGGACGGCCACGTCCACGCCGGCGCGGCCGCGGACGGCATCCATGGCCGCATCCTCGGCTGCAGCCAGCTCGGTGAGCTGAGCCAACGTGAGCTCGTCGGGGACGGCGGGCCCGCCGGGAGTGGAGACGTCAGCCTCGGATCGCGACGGACGCGGGCCGGTGGGACGGAACAGTTCGTCGGCCCCCGGAAGGCTCGCTCGACGTTCCACGGTCGCCTCCTGCTCGGCCGCCGAACGCTAGCAGGCATCGTGCGGTCCGCGCGCGCAGATGCGACACCTCGGGAACCTCCGGCCACGGCCCCGGCGTTGCCCTCGAACGTGACACGACCTGCTCCACCGCCTCTGCGAGAGGGGCTCCGCCGTGTGCCCGGCGGTACGCTCGCGCCGACGCGCAACGACAGGACGCCTGTGCTCGGAGGTCCGTTCCGAGCCATCGACGGTTCGCCGCCGGCCGCCTCCGGTGATGACGTCGATCGGTCTGCGGCGGCCGGAACAGATCCCGTCCCCACCTGGGACGAGGTCGCGACGCGGTACGGCCACAAGATCTACACGATCGCGTACCGGCTGACCGGCGACCCCGAGGAAGCCAAGGACCTCACCCAGGACGTCTTCGTGCGGGTGTACCGCAACCTCGACAAGTACCAGCCGGGGACGTTCGAAGGCTGGCTGTACCGGATCACCAAGAACCTGTTCCTCGACCGCGTCCGTCGGCGCAAGCGGGTACGCCTCGAGCCGCTCCCCGAGGATGAGTGGCGACAGCCTCAAGACGCCGGCCCCGGTCCGGAGGCCCGCTTGGAACAGGGCCTGCTCCGGGGCGACATCGAACAGGCACTGACCGAGCTCCCCGCCGACTTCCGCACGGCGGTGGTGCTGTGTGACGTGCAGGGCCTGTCCTACGAGGAGATCGCGCGCGCCACGGGGTGGCCACTGGGCACGGTGCGCTCACGCATCCACCGGGGTCGCAAGCTCCTGCGCGGCGTCCTACAGAGCGCCGCTGACCGCCGCGACGCCGATGCGTGACGGGGGGTCGCGCTGGCCGTTCGGCGAGCGCCACGAGGATGAGCGCCTGTCGGCGCTCCTCGACGACGAGCTGGACGACGACGAGGCGCTCGCCGTCACCCGTCACGTCGCTCGCTGCCAACGCTGCGAACGTGAGCTGACCGCGATCCGGCTGGCTCGGCTGGCGTTGCGTGCCCTGCCCGCGGTCGAGCCGCCGGTGGAGCTGTGCCGGGCCCTGCTCCGACCGGCTCCGCGCGCCCCGCGACGCTGGCGGCGGTGGGCGGCAGCCTCCGTCGCCGGTGGGCTGCTGGTGGGCGCGGCGGCGTTCCTGGCCGGGCACGACGGCGGCACCATCGCGCCGCCTGTCCACGTCTTCGTCGTTGATCATGCCGTCCGCAGCGACGGCGGCCCGGTCCTCAGACCGGTCGACGTCGGCCGCTGACCGCCGATGGGCGGCGGTGGGTGTGTGCGCGTGCGTCCTCGGTGCGTCGGGCTGGTGGTGCTGGCGGCGGCGCTGATCGCCTTCAGCGGCGTCCAGGCGGACGCCGACGAACACCAACCCTGGCGCGACCTGCTCGAGCGCGCCGTCGAGGCCGGCCGTGATCTTTCCTACCGCGGTCAGCTGGTGGTCGTCTCGTTCGGCGCACGCGGACCGACCGTTGACCAGTTCGTGGTGTCCCAGGGCACGGACGGCTCGCTGGTGACGGACCGCACCGGTTCTTGGCTGCTGGGTCAGCGCGGTGACGAGTCGTTCTTCGGCGACCACCTGACAGGGACCTTGCTGCGGCTGGGCGCGGTGGAACGCACGGGTCTGGCCCTGCACCGACTGGCCCGGAAGTACGAGGTGTCCCTGGACGGTGCCGCGGACGTGGCCGGCGGAACGGCGGCGGTGGTCGTGCTCCGCGAGCGCGGCGCACGTCACGTGCGTGAGCGTCTGTACGTCGACCGCCACACCGGCCTGCTGGTGCGCCGCGAGACGTTCCGCGCCGACGGCCAGCCGGTGCGGCTGGCGACGCTGACCTCGTTCGATCGTACGCCGACCGGCCTGCCCCCGATCGAGTCGAGCTGGCCCCGTGAGGTCCGCCCGACACACGCCCCGGTATCGCGGCGGAGCGTGCGCATCCTCCGCGAGGTGGGTTGGGTGGTCCCCGACGGGTTGCCCGGCGCCTTCGATCTCGTCGACGCCTCCGCGGTCGGTGACGGCGAAGGCTCGTCGCTGCACCTGTTCTACAGTGATGGCCTGTACACCCTGTCGGTGTACGAGCAGCACGGCACCCCCGACGGTCAGGCGCTCTTGGCGCAGGGTGCGGAGCCTGGTCGCTTGGGTCGCTTGCACGTGTTCCGCTTCCCACGAGCGCAACCCGACGCGTACGTGTGGGGCGGAGGGGGGCTGACGTTCACGGCGGTCAGCGACGTGGCCCCCGACGCGCTGGCGGAGGCGCTCGAGGCGCTGCCGCACGACCCGCCGTCCTCGGTCCTGCAGCGTGTGGGCCGGGGCTTGCGCCGGGTCGGGACCTGGCTGTGGCCGTTCGACTGACGGGTCGCCGTGAGGAGTGAAGCTCGGACACGCCGTCCGTCGGCCAGGTCGGGCACAGGAGGCAGCATGGATCAGGGTGATGAGCGCGATGGGGTCTGGGCGGCTCAAGTCCCGCACCGCGGTCCCGCCACGGCGGTCGCAGAGCCCGACCGCACGGCGACCGACACCGCCCCGGGTCCCCGCCCCACCCGGCCGGGCATCGCCACCGTGGTGCTGGCTGCGCTGGTCGGAGCGGTCCTCGGGACGGCCGCGACGTTGGCCCTGGCCCGCACCACCGCGCCGTTGGCGCCGCAGGTCCGTGCGCCAGTCGTCGAGACCCGTGGCGACGACCCGCTGTCGCCGGTCGCGGCCGTCGCCGAGGCGGTGGTGCCCAGCGTCGTGCGGATCAACCGTCTCACGGTTCTCGGCGCTGCGGGTGTGGAGGAGGGGCTGGGCTCGGGCGTGGTCTACCGCTCGGACGGCTACATCATCACCAACAACCACGTCGTCGAGGGCGCGGAGCGTCTCCAGGTCCGCTTCGCCGATGGGGAATCCGTCCGGGCGGAGGTCGTCGGGACCGACGCGCTCACCGACGTCGCCGTCCTGAAGGTCGGCCGCGCAGGGCTGCCGGCCGTCAACGTGCGTGACGACCCCGTCCGGGTGGGCGAGCTGGCCGTCGCGATCGGGAGCCCCTTCGGTTTGGACGCCACCGTCACAGCGGGGGTGGTCTCGGCTCTGAACCGCAGCATCGACGCCCCGATCGACGGTGGCGTGATCTCGATCCCCAACGTCGTTCAGACCGACGCCGCGATCAACCCGGGCAACTCGGGCGGGGCGCTGGTGGATTCGCGAGGTCGCCTGATCGGGATCAACACCGCCATCCTCGGTACGGCCAGGATCGCGGGACAGGCAGGGAACATCGGGGTGGGCTTCGCGATCTCGGCGCACGATGCTGTCGCGGTCGCCGACACGCTGATCGAGCAGGGGTTCGTGCGTCACGCCCGTCTGGGCATCCAGGCACGCGACCTCACGCCGAGCCTGGCCCGTCACTTCGGTATCGACGCCTCCGAGGGGGTGCTGATCGACCAGGTCGAGCCCGGAGGTCCAGCGGCAGAGGCGGGCTTGCGGCCCGGGGATGTGGTGATCGCCGCGGATGGGCGACCGGTGGCGGGCATGGACGAGCTCGTGGCCGAGATCCGCGCCCGCGAGCCCGGTGATGTGCTGTCGTTGACGGTCGTGCGAGACGGCCGCGAGTTGCAGATAGAAGCCGTCCTCGGCGAGTGGCGCCGGTAGGCTCGTCTGCCGGCATCGGCAGGAGCACCGTGGGTAACGTCGGTTTCCAGGAGCTGTTGGTGATCGCGGTGCTCGCCCTGCTGGTGTTCGGCCCCGACCGTCTTCCGGAGCTCGCGCGGCAGGCCGGGAAGGCGCTCACCCGTGTGCGCGAGGAGACCTCGCGCAGTATGGCCGAGCTGAAGCAGGCGGCCGACCTCGAGGACCTCGACCGGGAGCTGCGCGCGGTGCGGGCCGAGCTGCGCGCGGCCGGCCGAGAGCTGACCGGCGCCGATCGCCGCGTGGGAGCCCGGCGGCTCGAGTCGCCGCCACCCACCGACCCCGACGCCACGTGACGGCCGCTGTCCCCGGCGTGTGAAGCGGATCCGCCAGGCCGTCGTGCTGCTCGTCGCCGCCTCGGCGGTCGTCGCGTCCTACGTGGCGATGCGCATCCCCGATCTCGAGGCCGCTGAGCGGGCGCTGGCCGTCCGCGTCCGCCGTCCCCGCGGACCGATCGTCGACCGGGCCGTGTCGGCGGCGACCGACCTGGGCTCGGTGTTCGCGATCAGCGGCACAGCCGCGGCGCTGGCCGCGACCGGCCGGCGCCGCGCCGCGGTGGACGTTGTGGCGGCCGGCCTGCTGGCGTGGGTTGCCGCCCAGTCGCTGAAGACCCGCGTGCGGCGGCTCCGCCC
>JALYHG010000205.1 GCA_030776725.1 Actinomycetota bacterium | reverse complement strand
CGAGGAGGTCACAACCATCCGCTGCGGCGCCTGCGGCAACGAGTGGGTCCGCGACCCGCAGCGGCGCTGCCGGCTGTGCGGCTCGTCTGACCTGCGCTACACGCCCGAGCCGTTGTGGGAGAAGGGCCGCGGCGAGCAGCGCACGCCAGCAGGCCGTCGCGACGCGTACGCCTGTTGGGACTGCGGGGGACGGCGGGTGACCTCGGCCCACCCCATCCCAGCCGGTGGCTGACCGGGCCGCTGTCTACGACGGCGTCCGGACGGCGGTCAGATCAGGTCACAGGCCGACCGGGACGTCGGACATGTGGTCCCACACCGTGGTGGGTGTCGTTCACCGACGATGACATCTCCCGACTGGAGCTGATCAAACGCATGAAGCCGCTGGGCTTCACGCTCGACGAGAGCGCGACCTGCTCGAGGTGCGCCGCCGGTTGTGGTTCGACGATCTGGACGCCGATGAGCGGGCGCAGGCGACGGATCGGTTGGCGATGTACGCCGACGCCGCTTCCGCGAAGTGCGAGGAACTGCGCGGCAAGCTTCAGGCGGCGGAAGCGTTCGTGGAGTCACTGCGGTCGGAGACGACCAGCCACCCCAGGTCCACCCCGGGGCGCTGAGGCGACTCGTCGGCCACGTCGCCCCCTGTCCTGGATGCTGCACGCGCGGCTGCGCAGCGTCGCACGTTCGCGATCATCTCGCACCCGGATGCGGGCAAGACGACCCTGACGGAGAAGTTCCTGCTGTACTCGGGTGCGATCCACCAGGCCGGGGCGGTGCGGTCAAGGAAGGTCCAGCGGCCGACGTCGGACTGGATGGCGTTGGAGCAGCAGCGTGGCATCTCGATCAGCTCGGCGGTGGTGCGCTTCGACCACCGTGGAGTGGCGTTCAACCTGCTGGACACGCCCGGGCACCGCGACTTCTCGGAGGACACCTACCGGGTGCTGTCCGCGGTGGACGCGGCGGTGATGGTGCTCGACGCCGCCAAGGGCGTCGAACCGCAGACGCAGAAACTGTTCGAGGTGTGCCGGCGGCGCGGCGCGCCGCTGCTGACCTTCGTGAACAATCACCGACAAGGAGGCCCTGCCAGCACTACAGACCGTGACCGCCTGAGATAGCGCCGGAGGTGTCGCACGGGGGCAGGCATGCTGGGGCAACCCATGTTGCGATCCGACCTAGGCGTTCGACGAGGGCGTCGCCCACGGGGTGGTGCAGCCGGGACAGGTATCGCTTCAGCTCCCGGTACGTCAAGGCGTCCAACCCGCAGTGCAGGCCCAGCTTGAGATGTTGCGCGACGGCGCGCGCCGCCGGCTCGTCCAACTCCCCATCGATGTGGTGCTGGACGAGACGTGCGACCTGCCGGCAATCCGCCGGGCGGCGGTTGGTGCGGGGAGTCCACCATCTCCTCATCGTGGTCCGGGAACCCCGGACCGTGGGGATCATTCCTCCCGTCGCTGGAGTCACGTCGGGGGAACACGGGGGCCGGACGCCGGGTTGCCGGGACGAAGCAGCAGGGAGGCCAGGGCATGCAGCGAGAGGCGGCCGAGCCGGGGTCGCGAGCCACGACCGTCGACGACGCCGAGCTGATCTACGTCGGCGACCCGATGTGTAGCTGGTGCTGGGCGTTCGCCCCGGTCCTCGATGAGGTCCAGGCGCGCTACCGGGTGCGGGTGCGCACCGTCGTCGGCGGCCTGCGCACCGGAGGGGCCGCCCAGCCGATGGACCCGGCGGCCCGTGTGTCTCTGGGACGTTACTGGCGGCAGGTCGCCGAGCGGACCGGCCAGCCGTTCACGACCGCGTCGCTGGAGCGTGGCGACTGGGTGTATGACACCGAGCCGTCCTGTATGGCCGTCGTCGCGATGCGCGGGCTGCGGCCCGACAAGACCTTGCGGTGGATGGCGCGACTCCAGCGCGCGTTCTACGTCGAGGGCGTCGACATCACCGACCTGTCGGTCTTCCCTGCGCTCGCGGGCGAGTTCGGTATGGACGAGGCGCGTTTCGCCAGCATCCTGGGCAGCGACGCGACGCGGCGTGGGACGTGGGCCGACTTTGAGGAGGCACGCTCCTTGGGGGTGGCCGGGTTCCCGACGCTGTTGCTGCGCGCTGGTGAGCAGGTCGAGGTGGTGACCCGCGGCTACGCACCACGCGAAGATCTCGAGCCGGTCCTGGCTCGATGGCTCGCCACCCGCGACCAGCGTGCGACCGCCGATCTGACGTGTGATGTCGATGGTGGCCTTTGCTGACCCACAGCCACGTCGACTGGGGCGCCGCGCCCGTCGGCTGAGCGAGCGCAACTACCCATGCGGAAGCGCGCCGGCGCCTTACCGGTTCCCGTGTTGACGAGGCAGGGACCAGGACCGTGCCTGCGGCATCCCGGCCGGAGTCATCCCACCCCAGTTCTTCCCCAACACGCCCGGGGCGACAACCGCGACGTCGCCGGCGGACTCGACGACCTTCCGCCCGCCGGGCTCGGTGCTGGCCCTCATGCGCGGGTGGACCGATCCCATGATCGGCATCCCGACGAGGCGGACCATCGCCCCGTGGACCAGCCCGATGACGAGACCAGCGAGCCAGCTGGCGGTTCCGAAGGCGGAGAACCCCGATGTTCTGCGTGCGGGCCCGGCGTCCGGTCGCGACGAGCATCTCGTCGCCGATGACCTCGTCGCCGTTCTCCAGGGTCGAGGACCACCTGCCCGTCGTCGTTGCGTCGCAGGCCGGTCCCGAGCGCGTCGCCGACCCGCGCAACCTGCGGATCTTGAGCGTCAGCCAGGGCATCGGAGACGTCCGGCGGGCCCCGCTCCGCACCTGCCGGGCCGGATGGGGCGCACGCCGCCGCGACGAGGGACAGTGCGGCGACGACCGCGAGCAGGCGGGTCGCGCCGCCCAGCCGACGACGTGGTTGGCGTGTCGGGTCCCGCGCGTTCCTGCGGCCATCAACGGACATCAGATGCCGCGGAGATCAGTTCGCCCACCGGCGGGCGGTCGTCGCGGACCTGCGGCCGGCTGTACGCCACCGCGCCGTCCGGCGCGACGACGAAGTCGCCGCCCAACTGCAGCGTGTCTCCCCTGCGGAGCGCAGACGCGCGCCACCTACCAGCAGTCGGGTACCGCCACCACACTCGTGGGTCGAGCCACACCGTCCGCCACGGCACGCGGCGGAGGCCCCAGGCGCGGTAGGCGACCCGGTCGCGGTCCACGGCGAACGGGAACGGGATGTCGACCTCCGCGAGCATGTGCGTGCGCAGGAGTTCGGGATCGTCGAACCCGATGAACACGCCGCCGCGTCGATGGCGGCGAGCCGGTCGCGGCGCTCGTGCCCAGATGCGCGCGGCAAATCAGTCAACCGGCGTGGCGCAGGAAGGAGACGATGACCGGCCGGCCGGCGTGGTCCGCGAGACGGAAGCGCGGCCCTCGATGGTGGGCAGGTCGAGTTCAGGCGCGCGTTCTCCGATGGTCGGCGCGGCAGTCACGAGGTTCCTCCTTGTCAGTGGGCTGCGCGAAGCGCGAAGAGGCCGAGGGTGAACACCGCCAGGCCGGCGGCGAGCAGGCGCCCGTCACGGTCGTGGTGAACGCGGATGAGGACCAGGGCGAACACGAGCGCGAGGATGGCGCCCTGTGCGACGACACCGCCGTCCGTGCGTGGTTGGAGGATCTCCTCCAAGCGTGCGCCTCATCGATCGACTGGCTCGATCTCTCCACAGGTCTAACCCGTTCGTCTCCTGCGTGCTTCCACGCGCCGGACGCTGCTCCCAGCCCGCGACCGCTCAGCGTGCTAGGCCGGTCGCGGGTCGCAGGTCGACGACCGTCCCGGGTGGCGGTCGGCTTCGTGGGCGATGAGCTCGTTCACGAACGCGCGCAACCGTCGACCGTGTCAACATTGACTGCTCGCTCAACCTGGCGATGCGCGGCTTGAGGGTTCCCGCCGGTAGGTGGAGGCGGCCATGCCGCAACGCAGGCACGCGTCGAGGTGCACGGAGACCTTCTCGGCGGTTACCGGGTCGAGCTCGCCGTCGATGTGGCGGCGCCCAGAGCGCGACGGGGAGCGGGACGGCGGCTCTCGGCTCAGCGGATACAGACGAACCCGGTTCGGGCCCGTCAGGTCAGCAGCGGTAACTGTCGCAACAGGTGCGCGTTCTCGACCTCGTCGAGCACGCTGTGTTGCACACAGGCCGGGACGACCTCGTCGCGGTCGGGATGCGCCATGCCGTAGGCGCACGCGGACAGGCGCTCCTGTGTCGCACGGATCCGCGGATCGCTGGCCACCTGGTCACGTTGGAGCAGGTGCCAGGCTGCCTGGACGTCGTCTGCGTCCATGAAGCTGTGCATGACGTAGGTCGCGGGCTGGACGCCGGACACGAGGCCACGTGCGCCGAGTCGGCGTGCGAGCCTGGCGCCCCACCGCAGTGCGACCGGGATGTCGCGGGGGTGGGCGAACAGGGCACGGGCCACTCGCGCAACCGTCCGTGGCGGTGACGCGAACAGCAGGTTGCCCGGCAGCACCCGGAAGAACGCGTCCCGGGCCGCGAGGTCGCCGGGGTGATCGTCCTCGGCCACCGGCACGTAGCGGCCAGCTGACCACAGGCCCCAGGTCACGCGGTTGCAGCGTGGGTCGCCGACCTCCAGGGCACGGTGAGGCAGGCGCCGGCCGACGCCGCGCTCGATCTCGGCCCAGACGCGGTCGTCGGTGAGCGCCGCGTAGGAGCCGTCCCATCGGCGCGGGTCGCCGACCTCGGCGGCGGGCTGGAACGAGCACATCCGGTACCCGAGGTCGCGACACACCCGGACGACGTCGGCGACCTCGTCGACGTTGGCGGGTGTGACCGTCATGTTGTGCGCCAGGTGGTGGCGGACCCCGTGCTCGCGTTGCAGGCGCTCGAACATGTCCTTGACCCGGCGACGTTCCGGGTGCAGCTGGCCTTCACCCGAGGGGCGGGCAGCGGCGCGGCGACCGTACATCGTTGTGTCGATGTGCACGGCGAACGACAGGATGTCGAAGCGCCGGGTGCCGTCGCGGCCAACGGCTAGTCGCTCGAGGTAGTCGTAGTCGAAGTCGCCGTGTGTGAAGCTCATCGGGAAGCGCCCGTGGCGACGCATCACCTGCAGCGCCTCGGCGTGCACGTCGGGCGGCAGCAGGGAAACCTCGCCGCCGATGAGCTGCGCGTACTGCCCCGGCCCGCGATGCTGGCGCAGGTAGGACATCTGTCGCTCGACCTCAGCCAGCGTGCGATCGGGGTCGAGGGCCACGCGGTTGGAGTTCGAGGGCAGGTAACACGGCCGGCAGCCGAAGTTGCACGCAGGGAAGACCCCGTGGGTGGCCTCGCACCCGGTGAACTTGCGGCCCAGCATCTGCGACGGTGAGCGCACCGCGGCAGGGAGCTGCTCCCAGCGTGCAGCGAGCGCGGCCGTGACTTCGGGGCCGGCCGGGCGCGTCGCCCGCTCGATCTCGGCCAGACGCCGCAGCGCTGCAGCGAGCCTCACGGTGAGCAGAGACCGGTCTTGGGGTCTTTCACCAGCCGCTGGACCCAACCGGGACCGCGACCACGGACTTGGCCGTGGTCAGTGCTGCGTAGTCGCCGTAGTCGCTGCTCACCGATGTTCCTGGCAGGTCGCGGTGTCCCAACCGGCAGCGCCGACGAGACCGGCGTCGTCGCCGGTGGCGGCCACGGTGAGCTCGATCGGCTCTAGAAGATCGGGGGGTCCCGCGTCGCGGAGATGCGTGCGTAGCGGATCGAGGATCAGGTCGCCGTTGCTGCCGACCCCACCGCCGAGGATGATGATCTGGGGCGTGAAGAGGTAGGCGACGTTCGTCACAGCGGTCGAGATCACCGCGACGACCTGGTTCCAGACCGCTCGTGCCGCCTCGTCACCTCGCAGGACCGCGTCGACGAGGGTGGCACCGTCGGCAGGGAGTCCGCGCTCCGCTGCGGCGCGCTCGAGGGCCGTCCCTGATGCGAGGTCCTCCACCGACGCGGGCTGGTCGTTCGATGCCGCACCGATGTCCACGACGGTGTGGCCGAGTTCGATGCCCGACCGTCGGCCGGCGACGAGGCGTCGGCCCAGCACGACCCCGGCGCCGACGCCGGTCGAGACGGTGATGTAGGCGACGTCGTCGAAGGCGACGCCGGCGCCGAAGAAGGCCTCGCCCACGGTCGCGAGATCGGCATCGTTGGCGATGGTGACGGGCATGCCCAGGCGGTCGGCCAGCAGGGCCTCGTCCAGCGCTCCGGGCCAGTGGGGTGGGAGGTTCGGGGCGTGCTCGAGCCGCCCGCCGGCGTAGTCGACCCGGCCCGGGACGCCGATGACCGCCCGACCGACGGCTCCGGCCGCGATGACGTCGCCGGCCAGACGCAGCACGGCGTCGGGACACTCGGCATCCCGAGGGGTGGGGTCGGCGCGCCGTTCGTGGATCTCGCCGTCGGGGGTCACGATCGCGGCCCGCATCCGCGTCCCGCCCAGATCGACGGCGAGGACGCGGTCAGCCATCGTCGGTCACCTCGGGACAGTGCCAGCCACCGTGCGCGGCGATGAGCTCGCCGGCCTCGTTGGGTCCCCAGGTGCCGGCCTCGTAGTGGCGCACCGGCGGTGGGTCGTCGAGGGCCGGGTCGACGATCCGCCAGGCCTCCTCGACCCCGTCGGCGCGGGCGAACAACCGCTGGTCGCCGGTCATCGCGTCGTCGAGGAGACGGGCGTAGGCGTTGTCTCGGACGCCTTCGCGTTCCTCGCTGTAGCGGTAGGTGAGGTCGACCGGCCGGCTGACCAGCCGGTCGCCGGGCTCTTTGATCTGGACGGTGATGGAGACGCGCTCGCCCGGGTCGAGGCGGAACAGCAGGTGGTTGGGGTGTGGCGGGGGGCTGTTGGCGCGGGCGAAGAACAGCCGCGGTGGTTGCTTGAACTCAACGAGGACGTCGGTGGCGGTGACCGGGAGCCGCTTGCCGGCCCGCACGTAGAAGGGCACGCCCGCCCAGCGCCACGAGTCGATCGCGGCTCGGAGCGCGACGAAGGTCTCGACGTCGGAGCCTTCGGCGACGCCGTCCTGGTCGCGGTAGCCGACGAACTGTCCCCGAACGACGTTCGCGGGGTCGAGTGGTGGCATCGAGCGCAGGACCTTGACCTTCTCGTCGCGCAGTGCCTGAGCGTCCGCTGAGGTCGGCGGTTCCATGGCCACTTGCGCGATGATCTGGAGGAGGTGGTTCTGGAACACGTCGCGTAGCGCGCCGGTCTCGTCGTAGAACCCTCCGCGCCCCTCGACGCCGAAGTCCTCGGCCATGGTGATCTGCACGGAGTCGATGTGGTGCCGGTTCCAGGCAGGGGCGAGGAAGCTGTTCGCGAGCCGGAACACGAGCAGGTCCAGGACCTGCTCCTTGCCGAGGAAGTGGTCGATGCGGTGGACGGCCTCTTCCGGGAAGGCCTCCAGGACGCAGCGGTTGAGGTGCTTCGCCGACGCGAGATCGCGGCCGAAGGGCTTTTCGATGACGAGGCGACCCTGATCGTTCAAGCCGACGTCCGCAAGTCCCTGCACCACCGTCTCGAACAGGCTCGCCGGGATCGCGAGGTACATGAGCGGTCGCACCGGGTCGACGAGCGCGTCGCGGAGCCGCCGGTAGGTCTGCGCCTCGGTGTAGTCGCCGTGGACGTAGCTCAGTGCGGAGGTGACCCGGACCAGTGCGTCCTCGTCGACCGGAGCCGGAGCGAACTCGTCGATCGATCGGCGGGCGTGGTTGCGCAGACGCTCGTCGTCCCACGCGTCGCGGGCCACCCCCACGACCCGTTGCGGGAGCTTGTCGTGCTGGGCCAGCGTGAGCAGCGCCGGGAAGATCTTCTTCCGGGCGAGATCGCCCGTGGCGCCGAACAACACCAACGCGTCGCACCGGTCGGTCATCCGTCGTCCTTCTCGCCGTGACCGCCGAACTGCTGGCGCATGGCCGACAGCACCTTGTTGGCGAACCCGGCGTTGCCACGCGACGAGAACCGCGTGAACAGCGCCGCGGTGATGGCGTGCGCGGGCACGCCCTCGTCGACCGCCGCCTGCACCGTCCAGCGGCCCTCGCCGGAGTCGGAGACCCCACCGGCGAACTGTTGCAATGCCGGGTCGTCGAGGAGCGCTGCGGCGGAGCGCTGCGGCGGTGAGATCCAGCAGCCAGGACTGGATCACGCTGCCGCGGCGCCACACCTCGGCCACGTCCGCGACGTCGATGTCGAACCGGTAGTACTGGGGATGGGTGATCGGGGCGGTCTCCGCGTCGGCCCCGCGGTCCTCGCGGCCGATGCCCGCTCGATGGAGGATCCCCAGACCCTCTGCGTAGGCGGCCATCAGGCCGTACTCGATGCCGTTGTGGACCATCTTCACGAAGTGGCCTGCTCCGGTGGGGCCGCAGTGCAGGTAGCCGTGTTCGACCGGCGCAGGCTCCTCGGCCCGGCCCGCGGTCCGAGACGCCGCCTCGACACCGGGGGCCAGCGAACGGAACACGGGGTCGAGGCGCTCGACGGTGCCGACGTCGCCACCGATCATCAGCGAGTAGCCGCGTTCCAGGCCCCACACGCCGCCGCTGACCCCCACGTCGACGTAGTGGATGCCCGTGGACTCGAGTTGCTCCGCCCGATCGATGTCGTCGCGGTAGTAGGAGTTGCCGCCGTCGACGATGACATCCCCCGCCGCTAGGAGCTCCGACAGCTCCTCGACGGTCGCGCCGACGAAGCCTGCCGGCACCATCAGCCACACGACCCGGGGCGCATCGAGCGTGGCGACGAGATCCTGGAGCGAGGTTGCGCCGGTCGCCCCCTCGCTCTCGAGGTCCTTGACGGCCTGCTCGTCGATGTCGTGGACGACGAGCTCGTGCCCGTCGCGTTGCATCCGCCGCACCATGTTGGCGCCCATGCGGCCCAGACCGACCACCCCCAATTTCACCCTCGCCTCCTCACCCGTCCGCGACGTTCAGCAGCTCATCGACATCGACCCGCCCGGCGCGGCGACCGCGGTCGCGCAGCGCCTGCAGGTCGCCTGCCGCCTGGGCCCGTTTCAGGGCGGCGAACCCGAACGGCTGGCCGGGGATCTGGGGATCGTTCTCGTCGTCGCCCACCACCTGGACGAAGACCCCGGTGTTGGGGCCGCCCTTGTGCAGCTGCCCGGTGCGGTGCAGGTACCGCGGGCCGATGCCGAGCGTGGTGGCGACACGGTGGCGATCGCGCAGGGCGATCCGGGCCCGCTCGAGGTCAGCCACGACCGGATGCTCAGGATCGACGTACGCCTGGATGGCCAGGTAGTCGCCGGGCGCCAGCTGCTCGAGCAGCGGGGCGACCGGCTCGGTCGCGACCTCGGCCGCGCCGTTCTCCAACGCTGCGCGTGCCGCGTCCTTCGCCGCTCCCACGTCGGGCTGGTCGAAGGGGTTGATGCCCAGCGTCGCGCCGGCTAGCGCGGTCGCGATCTGCCAGCGCATCACCTCACCGCCCAGATCGACGGGGTCGTCGATGGGCAGATCGACGACTGGGTGCCCGGCGTCGGCTACCTCGGCCAGCACGTCAGGATCGGCGCCGAGGCCGACGAACAGCCGGTCGTCGCCGTAGACGGATGGTGTCGCGATCGGTTCGCCGACCACCGGCACGATCCCGGTGCCCTGCTTGCCGGTGGACTCGGCGATCAGGTGCTCGATCCACAGGCCGAACGATGCGAACCGGTCGCCGGCCACGACCGTGAGCTTGTCGTGTCCCGCCCGTGCCGCCCCGGCCAGTGTCGCCCCCAGCTGCACGGCCGGGTTGTCGCGCGGGTCGACGCAGCCCGCACAGCCCGCTGCGACCCGGCCGGCGCGTCGCAGCAGCCCGGCGACGTCCGCTCCTGCGAGCGCAGCCGGGACCAGACCGAAGTACGACAGCGCGGAGTACCGGCCACCGATGTCGTGCCGGTTCTCGAACACCGCCCGGAAGCCGCGCTCCCGGGCGAGGTGGGCGAGTTCCGTCCCTGGGGCTGTGATCACCGCGAAGCGCTGCGGATCACCCCAGCGGTCCCAGAACCACTCGAGCAACAGACGCGTCTCGGCCGTCGTCCCCGACTGCGACGACGCGATCACCAGCGTCGAGCCGCGGGGCAGCCGATCCTCGACCCGAGCGACCGCTGCGGGGTCGACGCAGTCGAGTACGTGCAGCTCGAGCGCTTCCGGCCGGGTCGGGAAGCTGTCGCGGATCACGATCGGGAACAGGCTGGTGCCGCCCATGCCCAGCACGAGCGCGTGCGTCAGCCCGTCTGCGACCGTCTCCTTTGCGAAGGACCGCAGGTCGTCGGCCTGCTCCTCCATCTCCTCGGGGCTCGTCAGCCACCCCAGCCGGTCGGCGACCTCGGTCGGATTCTGTTGCCACAGCGTGTGGTCGCGGCCCCAAAGACGCCGGACCGCGTCCCGTTGCGCCAGCTCTTCGACGACACTGGCAACATCGTCGTTGACCGGTCCCAGGCGAGGTGCGCGCCCCGAGACCTGCTCGAGTTCCTCGACCTTGTCCTCGATACACCCAAGCAGCTGTCGGAAGGAGTCGGCGAACTTCTCGTCGCCTTCCTCCTGGAGTTCGCGGCCCAGCTCGTCGAGATCCACGTCGGCCACTTCGGCGCGTTGCGCCACCTCCCGTGCCTCGGTGTCATCGGCGGAAAGTGGCGTGCCTACCGTGCCGTGCTTGGCGAAGGCGACCAGCGTGCTTTCCGGCATCGTGTTGACGGTGCCCGGTGCCACCAACGCCTCGACGTAGAAGGTGTCGCTGAGTTTGGGATCCTTCGTCGATGTGCTGGCCCACAGCAACCGCTGCGGACGCGCTTCGGCGTCCGCGAGCGCCTCCCATCGCGGCGAGCCCAGCAACATGTGGTAGGCGGAGTACGCGAGCTGGGCGTTCGTGATTCCCAGCCGGTTGCGCAGGGTGTCCGGGAGCCGGTCGTTGGCCTTGCCGTCGATCCGGGAGATGAAAAACGATGCCACCGAGGCGACGTCGAGGTCGTCGCCGTGGGCCTGGCGATGCTCAAGCCCGCGCATGTAGGACTCCGCGACGGCGCGCCACTGTGAGACGGAGAACAGCAACGTCACGTTCACGTTCACACCGCGGAAGATCAGCTCCTCGATGGCCGGCACGCCCGCAGCGGTGCCCGGAACCTTGATCATGACGTTCGGGCGGTCAACCCGGCCGAACAGTTCCTCGCCGAGCTCGATCGACCCCTCGGTGTCATGGGACAACCTCGGTGGCAGCTCCAACGAGACGTACCCGTCGGCGCCGTCGCTGCGGTCGAAGACCTCCCGAAAGACGTCAGCGGCCTCGCGGATGTCATCGACGGCCAGCCCCCAAAACAGCTCCTCCGCGTCGTCCACACCGCGGGCGATCGCCGTCCGCAGATCCTCGTCGTAGTCGTCACTGCCGGAGATCGCCCGCTCGAAGATCGTCGGGTTCGACGTCACGCCCGACACCGCATAGTCGTGGCGGTAGCGCTCCAGCTCACCGCTGGTCAGTAGCGCACGCCGGATGTTGTCGTACCAGACGCTCTGGCCAAGTGCCTGCAGCTGGTGTAGCGGGTTCCCCACGGCGTCTCCCAGGTCGGGCGCTGTCTCTACTGCAAACCCCCAGCCCGGACATCGCATTCAGCGCACCCTCAACGCGGGGCGAGTCCGCGTCTGAGTCCGCCTCACGCCGGCTGGCTACTGGATGAGCACGACCTGCCACACCCAGCCGGTCGCGATGCGCTCACCACTGACCACCCGCGGTAGGACAAGACGGAGAACCATCTTCCACGTCGCCAACGGCACCCAGTACACCTCCTACGGCGAGTGGTTGACGCGCTGCTCACAGCGTGGCACGTCATCCCTGCACCGCATCTGGAAGGAGGCGGGCGGCGCGCGGGTTGCCGTGCGTAGCGGCGGAAGACGACGATCGTGGAGCCCCACACGGACACACCTGCACCGCCTGATCATCAGCCCGGTGAGCTAGGCTCAGCGGGGCGGCGGTCAGTCGGGCCCCCTTGGCGAGGAGCAGGTAGTGGAACAGGCGACATCTCGGCGAGTCCGGAAGGCCCTCAGTGTGGCGTCCACTCTGACCAGCCTCCTATGGGCCTACATGAGGTTCGTGCGAAAGCCCAGGTCCGAGTAGGGCGGAATTGCCTGCAGCCTTCGGCGACATATTCGTCGCTAAGGCTTCGACCGACGGCGGCAGCGGCGACAGCAGGCCCGGCAGCCCGTGGGGAGGACCTGGACGTCGAGACGGGAGCCGCAGACGCGACAGAAGGGTGGCGGGTCGAAGGCCAGTAACCACGGTAGCGCTCGTGATCACCGTGGGACTCCAGCCGCCCGCAGTCCGCGCACCAGGACGGGTCACAGCGGGAGGGGTCAGCAGAGCGGTCCCAGGTGGTCGTGGTCTCCCCGCGACAGGCATCAGGGCCGTAGAGCCAACCCGCCGACGGCGGCGGCGTCGGCCACCACTCCCAGCGTGATCGGCCGGGGCTCCAGCGGCCGGGGCAGGCGCATCAACCCGCAGGCGGTGGCAAGCGCGGCAAAGCGGCTGCCGGGCAAGGGCGACGGCTGATAGATGCAAGCCTTTAGCGGAAGGCGGCGGCTGTGGCCTCCCCAGTCATGACAGCAGAGGGCTCGAGGTGCGCGGCTCCACCATGGTGCGCTTGAACGCCCAGACGCGACTTGGACCCGCCTCTGGGCGCCTCCAGATGAGCGCGGTGGCCATGGGGGTGGGGCGGTGGCTGTAAGCACACGCGCAGCTCCTGGGTGAAGGTTGGGCCGCGGTGCTGGTTGAAGGTTTGGCCGCGGTAGCGGCCACCGCAAGTTCGATAGAACTTGGCGAAGACGCACGGCCGTTCGCGGCCGACAGGCGCCTCGTGAGCGACGGATTGGGGGCTTCTCAGCACCGCGGCCTCGAGGAACCACCTCGCCGGGCACGACCGCAAGGAGGCCATGCGTCGCATCCGCGCCGGCGAGCTGGAGCATCCCCCGCCCGCCCGCGCGACGACCACCCCGCCCCCGCAGCCTGACCCTGGCCGCGTCATGGACTCAGAACCCGCAGCAGGCGTCCAGGGCTCGGCTCGACGACCGTTTGGTCAGGCGGCGGCGGGCTGGCACGATGCCACCTGCGGCTGCTGCCGGGAGACCCATGATCGAGAAGTGGTTGAGCACGTCCTGGCTCGAGGCCGGGCTGGTGGTGGTGTCCACGCTCGCCATCGTGCTCGCGGTGATCGCCGCGACCCGGCTGGCCGGCTTCGCAGCTTCTCGAAGATGTCCAGCTTCGACTTCGCGATCACGGTGGCCTTCGGGTCGGTCCTCGCCAGCGTGGCCATCTTGCCGAGCGCGACGCTCGCCAACGGCGTGATCGGGCTCGCCACGCTCTACGGGTTCCAGGCGCTGGTCGCGCGGCGCGCCGACGCGGCAGCCTCAGCCGCGTGATCGACAACCGCCCGCTGCTGCTCATGGTCGGGCGTGAGATGCTCGACGACAACCTGCGCCAGGCACGGGTCACCGCAGACGACCTGCGCTCGAAGCTGCGCGAGGCCAACGTCCTCAACTACGACCAGCTCCGCGCCGTCGTGCTCGAGCAGACCGGGGACGTCAGCGTCCTGCACGGCGACGCCGACCTCGACCCCGACCTCCTCAGCAACGTGCGCGACGACGAGCGCGCGTTCGGCTGATCGCCGGGGCCACGTACGAGCGGCTGGCGAAGCCGGGCGCAGCCGCGGCCGCAGGCCGCCGCACCGCTAGTGCAAGTCTGTGTACCTCTCTGGACCTCCCCCCTGCAGCCGGACACCTCGGATGAGAGGATGTCCGCATGGGACAGCACAGGAATAAGAGATCGAGACGGGAGTTCTCGGACGAGTTCAAGCGTGACGCGGTGGAGCTGGTCCGT
>JALYHG010000204.1 GCA_030776725.1 Actinomycetota bacterium | reverse complement strand
GCCCCAGCCTGGCGCTGGTCGACGAGCCCGCCGCGCACCTGCCCTCCCAGCGGGTCACCACGCTCCTGCGCGGGCTCGCCGACGGCGGGGCGGCCGTCCTCGTCGCCGAGCACCGCCCGGAGGTCCTCGCCGTCGCCGACCGCACCGTCCATCTCGCCGAGGACCCGCCCCGGTGATCCTGTCGGCGACCCTGATGCTGCCAACGGGACCGCTCGACCTGGAGGTGGCAGCCGGCGAGGCGGCCGTCCTCGACGGCCCGGCGGCCGGTGCGGCGATCGCGGCGCTGGCAGGCACCGACGGTCGCCGCGACCACCGCATCCACGTGGGAGGCCGCGACCTGGGTCGGCTACCGACGCACGCTCGGGTCCGCCGCGGCCTGGGTCTGGTCATCGACGCGGCTGTGGCTGGCGACGTCAGCGTCCGCGACCACCTCGCAGCCGTCGTGGGCGGCCGGAGGGCCGACGCCATGCTGGACTGCGCACCTCTCCTGGCCGGGCGAGGAAACGACCCGGCGGGGGTCCTGTCCGGCGGCGAGCGCCGGATGCTCGCGTGGCTGCGGTGCCTGGCGACCGACCCGGAGGCGGTCGTCCTCGACCGCGCCGGCGCCGGGCTCGACCTGCCCACCGGCGACTGGGCCGCAGCTACCGTTCGTCGCTGGCGGCAGGCCGGCGTGGCGGTCATCGTCCGCCCCGCCACCCCCCGGGAGCGCCGGTGGGTCGAGCCAACTGACGCGACGGAGACACGGACGGTTGAGGAACCGTAGGCTGGTGCCGACAACACCGTGGGCGCGCCGCGCGCGCCCGTGTCACCGTGGCAGGCCAGCGCCGTTGGTACGGAACACATCGGGAGGACCGGCTGAAGTGAGACGACTGGCCGCCACCGCCGCCACGGCCCTGATCGTGGTGCTCGTCACCGCAGGGACCGCTGCTGCCGCCGTCACGGCCAGCGTCACCTCGCCGGGTACGAAGATCGACGGCCCGGCTGCTGTGGCCGTGCGCGTCGACCGCGACCTCACCGACAGCGTCACAGCCGTGGGCGTCCGGCTGCGCAGCGGCGGCCGTGAGGTGCGGCTCGTCGAGGGCCTTGAGTGTCAAGGCTGCAAGAACAACCCCGCATGGACGACGTCCGACTGGGCCGGAAAGACCCTCAACCCGAGCGGCCTGCCCAACGGGACCTACCACCTCCACCCGGTCGTAGACGGCAAGGAGTTCGGCGGCCGCGAGGTGTGGATCTCGGTGCCGCCGTCGCCGGTGAGCAACCTCAAGACGTCCGTGTCCGGCCAGGATGTCACCGTCACCTGGACACGCGCCCCCGAACCCGACATCTCCGCCTACCGCGTCCAGCGCCGCATCAGCGGCGGGGCGTGGCAGCAGATCGCCAGCGTCGGTCCGGGAGCGGACCGGTACGCGGAGCGGCTGAGCCCGGGCACGTACGAGTACCGGATCGTGACGGTCCGCCCCGACGGCAACGGCGGTCACATCGCGGTCACGAGCCCCGCCGTGGCTGCCGCGGTCAAGTCGCCGCCCCCGCCAACGCAGCCCAGCGAGACGTCCGGCGGCGGCTCGACCGAGGGGACCGGCGGGTCGACCAGCGGCGGGTCGACCAGCGGCTCGACCGACGGGTCGACCGGCGGAAGCGACGGCGGATCCACCGGCGCGACCGGCGAGACCACCACGCAGCCGGGAAGCGGGACCGCGACCGGGGACCCGGCCTCCGCCGATGGTGAGGGCACCGCCGGCGATGGTCCGCAGGACGCCCCCTCGGAGGCGTCCACCACCCAGCCCAGCGTCCGGACCGCCGGTGCCGGACGGCGGGTCGCGCCACCCCCCGGTGTCCGCCGCAGCCTGACGCTCAAGGGCTTCGACCTGTCCCTCCCCGACCCACAGGTCGCCGGTCCTCGCGAGCGCTTCTACGGGCAGGACCAGCCGTTCTCGGAGGAGCTCGACTACGGCGACATCGACCCGATCACCGGCGAACCGAGGGTCCGCGAGGGCACGGCGATGCGGCGGGTTCCGGGCGCCGTCCAGGAGTTCATCGTCGCCCGGCTCAACGCCCCGCTGGTGGCGATCCCCGCCGCCGCGGGACTGCTCTGCATCGCCCTGGGACTGCACGGCATGCGCTGGTTGCGTCAAGGATGATCACCTGCGACGTCTGTGGCGAGCCGCTGGCGGACGACCTCGACGCGGCGGGCTTGCGGATCGACGGCGAGCACGTCCCGTTCCGCCGTGGCAGCGACTGGGTCGCCTGTTCGATGTGCGGAGCGCTGGGCAACGTCCGCGACCTGCGTGTCGCGGCGGGTGCCGACGCCGACGCGCCGGCTGACCCGCCCGGAGGCGATCTGCGCGCCGCGGCCGCCCAGGCCCTCGCTGATCTGCACGAGGCAGTGGGACGGCGCGGGGGCAGCGACCAGCTCGACGCCGACGCGCTGCTGTCGGCGTTGAGTGATGTGGCCCGCGGTGAGGACGACGCCTCGTCCTAGGTCACTCAAGTCCCAGGTCACTCAAGTAGCGAAGCGGTAGTGACCCGGCTCCCAGGTCACTCAAGTAGCGAAGCGGTAGTGACCCGGCTCCTGAAGCGTCGCTGCCGGGGCGCCGCGACCACCAACGCCCCGCGACCCACCGGCCATCCAGCCGGACGCTGTCAGCGCCCGTGGGTGAGCACCAGGTCGAGGACGGTGACGGCCCCGGCCTTGTCCAGCGGTTCGTTGCCGTTGCCGCACTTGGGTGAGTGCACGCACGATGGGCAGCCCGCCCGGCAAGCGCACCCCGAGATCGCGGTGCGTGTGGCGGCCAGGTGCTCGCCGAGGCGCCGGAAGGACCGCTCCGCGAGCCCAGCACCGCCCGGGTAGCCGTCGTAGACGAACACGGTGGGACGGCCGGTGTCGGGGTGACGGGCGGTCGACAGCCCGCCGAGATCCCACCGGTCGCAGAGCGCGATCAACGGCAACAGCCCGATCGCGGCGTGCTCCGCGGCGTGCAGCGACCCTGGCAGCTGCGCCGGCGCGAGCCCGGCGGCGCTGAGCAGGTGCACGGGGATCGCGTACCAGACCGCGACCGTGATCAGCTCGGTGGGCGGAAGATCCAGGTCGTGGCGGCCGATCACGCGGCGGGTGGCGTGATCGAGCACGTCGTACCCGGTGACCTGCTCCGTCACCCGGACACGCCCGAGCCGGACCGCGATCTCCCCCCGGTCCGCGGCGTCGAACTCGTCGATCACCGCCACGTCGGTGGTGGACCGGGGGCGGGTGGTGTGACGCACGTGCGGGGCGCGTCGCACCGCGGCGACCCGGCGACGCAAGCTCAGGTCGGTCACCTCGTGGATGTGGCCCTGGTGGAGGTAGATCGCTCCCGGATGCACCTGACGCGGTGCGCGCGCGGCGTCCACATCCCCGATCAGCTCGCCGGACGCGACATCCACGATCCGCACCGGGGGCCCGCCCGCCGACCGCAGATCGACCTCGGCCGCTGCCCGGCGCCGCCCGACCCAGAAGTACCGGCCGCCCCGCTCGCGCAGCACGCCGGCGTCCGCGTCGGCGGCGAGCAGGTCCGGAGCCGAGGGGCCGAACCACCGCCGCGCCTCCTCGACGTCGAGCGGGTGCTCCTGGCACGCGCACCGCAGGTGCGGGCCGAGCACGTGCGGGTTGGCCGGGTCGGCGATCGCGTCCTCGGGCGGTCGGCCCAGCAGCTGGTCGGGGTGGGCGACCAGGTACTGGTCGAGGGGGTCGTCCTCGGCGACCAGCACCCCGATCGCCTCCCGGCCCGACCGCCCAGCCCGACCCAGCCGCTGCCAGAACGCCGCAGCGGTCCCCGGGTAGCCGGCCAGCACCACGGCGTCCAACCCGCCGACGTCGATGCCGAGCTCCAGCGCCTCGGTGGCCGCCACGCCGCGCAGGTCCCCAGCGGTCAGGGCATCCTCCAGCGCCCGTCGCTCCTGCGGCAGGTACCCCGCGCGGTAGGCGGCCACCGTGTCGGCCAGCGGCGAGTCGCCCAGCCGTTCACGGGCCACCACGGCGATGACCTCCGCTGCGCGACGGCTGCGGACGAACACCAGCGTCTGCACCCCGGCGGCCACGAGCGACGCCAGGACCTCCCCGGCCTCACCGACGGTCGACCGCCGGATGCCCGCGTCCTCGTCGATCAGGGGTGGCTGCCAGAAGCCGATGTCCATCGCCCCGCGCGGCGACGTGTCGTCGGCGACCGCCTCCACGGCCAGGCCGGTGAGCACGGCGGCGTGCTCGGCGGCGTTGCCGATCGTTGCGGACGCCAGCACGAACGTCGGGGTTGCGCCGTACCGCTCGCACAGGCGGCGCAGCCGGCGCAGGATCACCGCGACGTGGGCGCCGAACACCCCTCGGGCAACGTGACACTCGTCGACCACCACGTACGCCAGCCGGTGCAGCACGTCACCCCAACGGCGGTGGTCGGGGAGCACCCCGTGGTGCAGCAGGTCCGGGTTGGTCAGGATCCAGTTCGCCGTGCGCCGGATCGCGTCGCGCTCCGGGCGGGGCGTGTCGCCGTCGAGCGTGGCGGCGCGCAGCTGCGGCAGCCGCCACGCCCGCAACGAGCGGAGCTGGTCGCGGGCCAGCGCCTTGGTCGGGGCCAGGTACAGGGCTGTGGCGGTCGGGTCGGTGATCAGCGTCTCGAGGACCGGCAGCTGGTAGCAGAGGGTCTTCCCGCTGGCGGTGCCGGTGGCCACGATCACGTGGCGATGGACGCGGAGAAGCTCGCGGGCCTGGGCTTGGTGGCGGTACAGGCGGGCGACACCGATCAGCTGCAGTCGGCTGCGCAGCGTCGGGTCGAGGTCGGCGGGGATCTCGACGGTGGCCCCGCGGCGGGGCGGGAGCCGTTCGCGGTGCACCAGCGGGGAGCCACCCTGGCTGGCGGTGCGGGCCGCAGCGACCAGCTCGAGGACGTCCCGAGGGTCGTGCAGCGCGGCGTGCTCGACCACGGGGCGACGTTACCGGCCGGCCATCACCCCGTCGTCGGCTGCGTCGCGGATCAGCGCGTACGCCCGGTCGGGCAGGAACACCACGCTGGCCCCGCCGGCGCTCCCGACGTTGCCCGGCAGGGTCACGATCGCGACGTTGTCCGGCGGGAGCGTCATCGCCGCGAACCCGTACCGCAGCAGCGTCGCCGTGGGTGCGTCGGTGACGGTCGTCTGCTGCACGAGACCGGCCACCTCCGCGGCGCGGGCCACCCCGACACCGCCGGCGACGACCTGCCGGTGCGCGGCAGCGAGCAGCCGTGCCTGGGCCTCGGCTCGGCCGAAGTCGCCGTTGGGCCGGGTCTTGCGGGCGCGGGTGAACGCAAGGGCCTGGCGCCCGTCGAGGATCTGCCGGCCCGGCTGGAGGTTGGCTTCCGCCTGACGGTCGACCAGGCGACGTTCGACCTCGATCTCGACCCCGCCGATCCCCTCCACGCCGTACGCCAGACCCCGGAAGTCGGTCAGCAGGTAGTGGTCGACGTCCACACCGAAGTTCTGCTCGACCGCGCGCACGCAGTTGTCGGGCCCGGACGCCAGGCAGGCGTTGATCTTGGTGCGGCCCTGTCCGGGCACCGGGACGTACGCGTCGCGGGGGAAGTCGACGAACGTCGCATGCTGGCGGTCGGGTGAGACGAACAGCAGGTGGAAGGCGTCAGCGCGGGCGCTCAACGGGGTGCCGCCACGATAGGGACCCTCGTCGGCGCCCAGCAGCAGCAGGGTGATCACGCCATCGTCGACGGGGGCGCGCAGGAACCGCTCAGCGGCAACAGCGGCGGTGGCCAGGACAAGGCCGGCGAGCGTGGCCGCCACCACGGCCGCGGTGCGGGCGGTGGGACGCGCCGGTCGTCTCACGGCGTCCCTCCCGACTTGGCGGGGCCGGCCCCCACCAGCACGGGGCGCGGATCGCCAGGCGTGAGGACGAACTCCGCCGCGGTGACGCTGCCGTCCGGTGCCGCGACGTCGACCGTGACACGGCACCACTGTGGTGGGCCGGTCTCGGCGACCAGGAAACGGTACGTCGCGCTGCTCACCGGCCGCTCCGGGCCGGCCAGGGCGGTCGTGACCGCCGCCACGGCCTCAGGTGCGCCACCGTCGAGCACGCCGGGCGCGGCGACCTCCGCTAGGAGCCCGTCGCCGCCGGCGCGGAGGTCGGTCAAGTGGCGGTTCAGCCAGTCCTCCACCCCCTGCACGAACGCCTGGATCGCTGCCTCGTCGGGGC